>CAJZEA010000134.1:0-4798 GCA_915066515.1 uncultured Neisseria sp.
AACTGCACCTTGTGAGTTGGAGGGGATGTCCAACTTTTGGGGGGCAGTTCAAAGTCAGACGACCTTTTTTACAACCATGCTTTCTAAAACTGCTTGGAAACATCAAAAAATACGCGATGTTGGTTCTGACGATAATAAAAATGGTTGCTGTGGACATGCGTCCAAGCCCAGTTCAAGCGAGGAGTGAAACCTTTCCAAGACAACTTCTTATGTGATACCGCCAAATTGACGTAAGTCTCTCTATCACTCCGTTTGATGTTAAAAATGTCTTCTGACTGATAGCGGCGATATTGCACTGTCCCATTGAACGAAGTCGAAAAATTACCTGTTTTACCCCATGCTTTTGTCCAGCCTGCCCGCAGGTTTTCATGTTGATAAGCGTCAGAACGGTCGTGAGCACTACTGTAACCCTTACCCGCTCCAAGAACAAAATACTCCCCGCCAGTCCGCCTGTATAACACTGATACTGACGCAACATGGTTTACCCCGTTCAGGAACTTCCGCTCTTTATACTTACGATAACCAGATTGCCATGCGCCGAACACCTGCCATTTGGGTGACAACATATGCGAATAACGCAGGACGCCGCCCGCAGTATCGGAATACGGTTCGGTACCATACCAACGTTTTTCATAAAACGGCGACAACGAAATTTCTTGCTTATGATTGCGCCATCCTGCTCCCGTTTCAGCACGAATAGTCAGATCGTCGTAAGCGTGTGCATCCCAATAAAACTTACCGCCAGCAGAAAGGTTCTTTTTCCAAACCCAATGCCCTTTAATCGGAGTATTTTTCTGTGCGGACACATCATAAATCACACCATGTGCCTTGCGTGGAGGTTCAAATTCGAGACCACCGTAAGTCCTTTCCTTTGGTGCATTGGATACATTGCTTTCTCGAACATAGGAAAGGTTGCCATCAAAGTTCCAAGCCCTGTCTTTTTTTAAGTATTTGTCAAACTGACTTAAATACTCTTTCATCGATTCAGGCAAATCGGGGGTATTGCGGACTTCCTGCAACTCTTTTGCCGCTTCACGCGCTTTGCCGTCCTGCGAGAGGGTCAGTGCTAGCTGCAGGCGTACAGGAGCGTAATCGGGATGTTCTTTGATGATGTTGTGGAAACCCTGTTCTGCCGCCTTGTAATCGCCATCTGCACGATAGAGGATTGCATCGGCATAGGATGCCATGGTTTCGTCGTATCCTTCCAGACGGCGGTAGAGTGGCAATAAGAAACGGACATTATCGATGTTTTGCCGTTCCAAAGCAGTATCCATTGCATCAGTCAGCATTTCGGGATATTGAAGCAAATCTTCGGATGACATTGAAACCTGTTTCTGTTCAGACTCTTCAGTATCTTCTACTCTCTGGCTCTCGGCCTGACGGATTTGATTGCGGTTGAGATCAGGCAGAATTTCATCTCGTGGGGAGGGAGCGGCCGCGGCATAGCAAGCCACCGCATATAAAACTAAAGCCAAAGTCGGATAACGCATGATGTTCCCTCTTGATTCAAATCATCTGAAAAATAAAAAAAGTCTTTTTTCAGACGACCTCTAATAAAACAAACCGTCCGGCTGTCTGCCGGACGGTTAGAAACGGCTAATTATTGTTTTTTCGCGCCAAATGCACCTTGGTAAGAACTGTTGCCATGCTCGGCACTAAACACGCCACCCAATTCTGCAGCCTTAGGTCCAAAGAAATTGCCCTTCATCGTAACACCGTCTTGGTCACCACTGAAAGACGCACCGACGATCTTACCTGACAGAGGAATTTCGTACGCAGTGTCAATATAACCTTTGATGGTCTTCGCCCCAAAATCCACATTAAATTTAGATTCTGAAGAAAGCAAAACTCCTGCCGTGCCCACCACGGCATCACCGATATAGGTTGCCTTACCTGATGTTGGCATTGCATCTGCTCCATTCAACGGCGTAATGTTACCGATTGCAAAAGTATCATGGTAATGTGTTGGTCGATAATTCGCGTCGAAAACACCCATGCTTTGCCCACCAAATCGGACATGACTGTATTTACGACCGCTCAAAAGAGTTTGTCGGGTAGCTACATTGCCTTCGGCTGCAGCAATCTCTTCCTTGAAGCGGAATGCTTCATTGGCTTTGGACAAATCAATGGTACGACCGTCAACCGTTACACTGGTATTCATATTGCCACTGGGTGCAGTATATTTGGCTGTATTATGAGAAAAGTTTTTACTTACCATTGCATTGCCACCAACAGACGCGCTTGGAGCAGCAGGTTTGGCAGGAGTGGTTGGTTTAGAAGGTGCTGACGGTGTAACGGGTGTTGCCGGTTTAGAAGGCGCTGCTGGTGTAGCAGGTGTTGCCGGTTTAGAAGGCGCTGCTGGCGTAGCAGGTGTTGCCGGTTTAGAAGGCGCTGCTGGAGTAGCAGGCGTAGAAGGTGCTGCCGGTGTAGCAGGTGTTGCTGGAGTAGCAGGCGTAGAAGGTGCTGCCGGCGTAACAGGTTTAGCAGGCGTAGAGGTTGAGGGATTAGCTTGTGGACCACTGCCACCGCCACTGCTGCACGCCGTTACCGCGAATAAAGCAGCACAAACCAATGCTGTTGTTTTCATAGTTTTATTCATAAATTCGTATCCTTAACCTTGAAGATTTAATAATTAATTTAAGTTAATGACTTTTATAGTCGAAAAAATTTTACAACAAATAAATAACCAAACAAATGAACAAATCTAGGATATTTTACTATTCTATTGACTATACAATGATTTTTTATCACTATCGCATAAAAATCAATACTTTACATACCATTGTATTTTTAAATTAAATTTTTCACTGTCGCACCGAGGATACATTTTTTTGAACAATCAACCATTACATTTTCAAAAAAGGTAAAATTAATCACGAGTCATTTAACAAATTTATTAAAACCTACAAATAAAACAATTAAAAACCTACCGCTTTCTCCGAAATGAGAAACTTGACAATCAACAAAATATAACTAAAGAAATTTTTATAATTTCAAGACCGACGGTGTGATGAGATCATACGAAACTGATAAACGAGAAAATTTTGTGGCAACCTCATTATCCAACTGCTTATATCCCCGCTTACATTGCAATAGCTACCTACTGCCTTTTGACTCATTGCTTACTGTCTGCTAAAAGAGACCCTTCAATACGAAAAAGGTCGTCTGAAAACTTGGAAATCAAGTTTTCAGACGACCTTTTTATCTTCCAGACTCAATCAACCTTTAGTACGCTCCAACAGTTCTTCCGCCAAGGCGAGGTAGGCTTTGGTGCCTTTGGCGTTGGCGTCGTAGGCGAGCGCGGGCATGCCGTGGCTGGGGGCTTCGGCGAGGCGGACGTTGCGGGGGATGACGGTTTGGAACATCAGGTTGCCGAAATGTTGAAAAAGCTGTTCGCTGACTTCGACGACGAGGCGGCTGCGACTGTCGTAGAGGGTGCGGACGATGCCGGTGATGTCGAGGCGCGGGTTGATTGCCTGACGGATTTTGCGCACGGTGGCGATGAGGTCGGAGATACCTTCGAGGGCATAGTATTCGCACAACATGGGGACGATAACACCGTTGGCGGCGACGAGTCCGTTGAGCGTGAGCAGTGTCAGTGAAGGGGGGCAGTCGATGAGGACGAAGTCGTAGTCGTTTTCGACGGTTTGCAGGGCGTTTTTGAGGCGGATTTCACGGGCGATTTCTTGCACCAGCTCGATTTCGGCACCGGCAAGCGCGCGGTTGGCGCCGAGTACGTCGTAGCTGCCGTCTCCGCTGCGGACGACGGCGGTTTTGATGTCGGTATCGCCCAATACGACTTGGTACACACCTTCTTCGAGGCGGGCTTTGTCTATGCCGCTGCCTGTGGTGGCGTTGCCTTGCGGGTCGAGGTCGATGACGAGGACGCGTTTGCCTTTGGAGGCGAGCGATGCCGCGAGGTTGACGGTGGTGGTGGTTTTGCCGACGCCGCCTTTTTGGTTGGCGACGGCGAGGATTTGTGCGCTCATGTTTTTGCTGCTGTCGGATAGGTGAATGGCGGAATTTTAACGTTTTTTGCTTGAAATGGGTATAAGGTCGTCTGAAAAGGAGCTTCGGTGGGGAGAGGCATCTTTGTCGCATTTCTGTCTGCGTTTCGGTAAATTCTCTTTAAATCCAGACAAAGCAAGGTAATGCCGGCTGATTCAATGTGGGTTTTCTATATAATATGCCGTTTTTTTAACTGTCGTAGAGATATACCATGAAAAAATCTTTCTTTGCCTTGATGCTTGCCGCTGTTTTGCCTGCTGCTAATGCGGCTTCGGTTACCGAACGGGATGTGCAGAGTTCGGCTTTGGCTGCCAAACAGGCTCAGTTGGAATCAGCACAGGCTCAGATGGAAACGGATCTGGCGCGGTTAGCTGCGGATCTGGCGCGTATTGAGGCTTTTATTGCCGCACAAGAGGCGCGTTCCGGCATGGGAGAGAATGAGCGGATAGCGGCTTTGGAAGCCCGTATCAGTAAATTGGAAAAACGCCTTGCCAAGTCAAAATAGTACAACCCGAATCGGGTTTATGTGTGCAGCGTCAAGCCGTTCCAGAAGTTGTTTGAGGCTTCGGGGAAAAACGAATGGGAAGCGCGCCGCGCCGTCCGCACTGCCTGCAATGCGGAAACTTCGGCGATGTTCTGCGAAGACTCTGCCATCCGTTGCGAAAAATACGAATAACGGGGTTTGAACACAAAGGTCGTCTGAAACGGAATCGGGTTTCAGACGACCTTTTTAACGGTATAGTGGATTAAATTTAAATCAGGACAAGGCGACGAAGCCGCAGACAGTACA
>CAJZEA010000135.1:0-4794 GCA_915066515.1 uncultured Neisseria sp.
AAAATCTTTGTTTAGGTTTCGGCTGTCGGGGGAAAAGGAATTTTGCAAAGGTCTCAAAGGTCGTCTGAAACGCCGGAGGATGGGTTTCAGACGACCTTTTGACTGTTTCATAACGTGAATATGGATTTATTGATGCGCGGCGAGGAATTGTTCCAATTCTTCTTTGAAAGGCATTCCGTTTTGCGCGCCGTCTTGGGTAATGGAAAGTGCGGCGGCGGCACATGCCTTGCGGACGGCGGTTTCGATGCCTTGATTCCAGAAGACGGACAATGCGCCGTTGAATGCGTCGCTGGCACCGATGGTGTCGGCAGTGTCCACTTTAAAGCTGGAAACATAACGCAAACCGTCTTGACCGTCTTTATAGACTGCGCCTTTGTCACTCATGGTCATCAGGACGGGGCAGGGGGCTTTTAGAATCAGCTCTTCGGGATTCAAATCTTGCGGCAGGCCGAGGCAGTCGGCAAGTTCGTAACGGTTGGGGGTCAGAAGGGTGACCAATTCCCATAATTCCGGAGGCAGGAATTGGGCGGGAGCCGGGTTGAGGATAAAGGGCTTGCCGTATTTCTTCGCCAATTTTGCGGCGGTGATGACGCAGTCCATCGGAATTTCGAGCTGGCTCAAAACCACATCGGCGGAGGCGATTTGCTGCTCGGCGTTTTCGATGTCGGCAACCGTCAGCCCCATGTTGGCTCCGGCGATAACGATGATGGCGTTTTCATCGTCGGCAACGGTAATGTTTGCCATGCCGCTGGGCAGGCCGGAGAGGGTTTGGATGTGTTCGGTAAAGATGCCTTCGCGGCAGAGGTTGGTGGTCATTTCATAGCCGAAATCGTCATCGCCGACCGCGCCGACTATACAGACGTCCGCCCCCAAACGCGCTGCTGCAATCGCTTGGTTTGCGCCCTTGCCGCCCATGAAGCGGTGAAATGAATTGCCCAGCAATGTTTCACCCGCTCTGGGAAATTTTGAAGCGCGGGTGACTAAATCCATATTGATACTGCCGATAACGACGATTTTAGCTTGGAGCATCCTTGATATCCCTTTTATAAAATGCACTAGGCTGTTGAACAGCCTTATTTTTGTCTGCTGTTGTGCAATGTATGATTAGCCCAAATAAATAGTCTGAAATTGTACCTGCTAATATTATAAATGCAAAATTAATTGTCAATTTCATATTACTTTGGATTAATTTTGTTGCGATAAAATCAACATATCATAGAATTTAAGGCGGAAATGGCGGTGCTTGGGGATGAATTGTTTTTATTTTAACAACCTGTGTTGCAACGCGGGCAGCCTGGTGCGCACGCTTTGCAGCCTCGCAGCGTCCAAATCGGCGATGACGATGCCCTCGCCTTCGGGTAATACGTCCAAGATTTCGCCCCACGGATCGATAATCATGCTATGACCGAACGTGCGCCTGCCGCTTTCGTGTTTGCCGCCTTGCGCCGAGGCGATGACGTAGCATTGGTTTTCCACCGCGCGGGCGCGCAGCAGCAATTCCCAATGCGCTTTGCCTGTCGTGTAAGTGAAGGCGGCGGGCAGCAGCAAAACGTCAAACGGCTGCTGGGCGCGGAAAAACTCGGGAAAGCGCAAGTCGTAGCACACGCCCGCGGCAAGCGGGACGCCGTCGGCAGCCAATTTCGCCACATCGCCGCCCGCGCTGATGGTGTCCGCCTCGGCATAGCGTTCGCCCAAGCCTGAAAAACCGAACAGGTGCATTTTGTGATACAGCCCGATTTGCGTGCCGTCGCGGTCGTACACCAACATCGTGTTCATCACTTTGCCCGCATCAGGGCTTTGCAGCGGAATCGTGCCGCCGAACAGTACTACGCCGCATTCCGCCGCCGCCTCGCTCAAGGTCGTCTGAAAACGAGCGTAGCGGGTTTCGCTAAAACGAGCGCAGCGGGTTTCACCTAAACTGCTACCGACTAAAGGCTCGGCGAAAGCCAGTTTGTCGGTATCCTTGCGCCCCATCAGCGGCCAATATTCGGGCAGCAGCACCCAATCCGCGCCTTGCTCGGCTGCTTGGCGCACGAGGCGTTTCATGGTGTCGATGTTGGCATCGGGGTCGGTGGACGAAATCATTTGCACGGCGGCGGCGCGGATGTTTTGCATGGCGGTTTTCCTGTCGGGGCGGGTTTGTGGCGGGGAGGTCGTCTGAAAAGGGCAGGGCGTCATTATCGGTTTTTAAAACAAAGGTCGTCTGAAATTTTCAGACGACCTTTCTTCATGTCAGACCTTAATCTTCATACGCTTCCATCGGCGGGCAGGAGCAGATCAGATTCCGGTCGCCGTACACGTCGTCCACGCGGTTGACGCTCGGCCAGAATTTGTTTTCGCGCACGAAAGGCAGCGGGAAGACGGCTTCTTCGCGGGAGTACGGATGCGCCCACTCGCCGGTTACGTCGGCGGCGGTGTGCGGGGCGTTGACCAGCGGGTTGTCGTCTTTCGGCCATTCGCCGCGTTCGACTTTCAGCACTTCCTGTTTGATTTGTTTCAGGGCGGCGATGAAGCGGTCGAGTTCGGCTTTGCTCTCGCTTTCGGTCGGCTCGATCATCAGCGTGCCGGCAACGGGGAAGGAAACGGTCGGGGCGTGGAAGCCGTAGTCCATCAGGCGTTTGGCGATGTCGGTTTCGGTGATGCCGCTTTCGGCTTTGAGCGGACGCAAATCGACGATACATTCGTGCGCGACGCGGCCGTTTTTGCCTGTGTAGAGAACGGGATAGTCTTCGCCCAGGCGTTTGGCGACGTAGTTGGCGTTGAGCAATGCCCAGCGCGTCGCCTGCTCCATGCCTTGTTTGCCCATCATGGTCAGGTACATCCAGGTAATCGGCAGGATGGACGCGGAGCCGAAGGCGGCGGAGGAAACGGCGGTTTGCTCGGCACTGGCGCTGTGGGTGTCGGTCAAGGCGTGTCCCGGTGCAAACGGGGCGAGGTGGGCTTTCAGGCCGATGGGGCCCATGCCCGGGCCGCCGCCGCCGTGGGGGATACAGAAGGTTTTGTGCAGGTTCATGTGCAACACGTCCGCGCCGACTTCGGCAGGCTGCATGATGCCGATTTGGGCGTTGAGGTTGGCGCCGTCCATGTAAACTTGTCCGCCGTTTTCATGGATGATGCGGCAGATGTCGCGGATGCCTTCTTCGTACACGCCGTGGGTGGACGGGTAGGTAATCATGATGGCGGACAAGGCGTCGCGGTGTTGCTCGGCTTTGGCTTTCAAATCGTCGATATTGACGTTGCCGTGTTCGTCGGTATCGACGACGACGACTTTCAAACCGAGCATGGCGGCGGTGGCGGGGTTAGTGCCGTGGGCGGATTTGGGAATCAGGCAGATGTCGCGGTGTGCTTCGCCTTGGGCTTCCTGATAGCGGCGGATGGCGAGCATACCGCTGTATTCGCCCTGCGCGCCGGAGTTGGGCTGGAAGGAAATCGCGTCAAAGCCGGTGATGGCTTTCAGGCTGTTTTCCATGTCTGTCAGGAGCTCGCGGTAGCCTGCGGTTTGGGTTTCGGGGGCGTAGGGGTGGATGTCGGAAAACTCCGCCCAAGTAATCGGCAACATTTCGGCGGTGGCGTTGAGCTTCATGGTACAACTGCCCAGCGAAATCATGCTGCGGTTCATCGCCAAATCGCGGTCTTCGAGTTTTTTCAGGTAGCGCAGCATTTCGTGTTCGGTGTGGTAACGGTTGAACACGGGATGTTGCAGGATATTGTCTTGACGCAGGAATTCGGTTTTCAGACGACCTTTGACGTCGTCTGAAAGCGTGAAGGTGTTGTTGCCGGTGAAGGCGTAGTACAACACGGCAAGGTCTTCGCGCACGGATGTTTCGTGGAAGGCGGCGGCGATTCGTGTGTCGCTGACGCGGCGCAGGTTGTAGCCCAGTTCCAAAGCGGTTTGGAACGCTTTGTCCGCTTTGTCTTTGCTGCCGAAATCAACGGTAACGGTATCGAAGAAGACTTCGTGAACCACTTTGAGGCCGTCTGAAACCAGCGCGTCGGCAAAGGCGGAAGCCAGCGCGTGAATGCGGTTGGCGATGCGTTTTACGCCTTCGGGGCCGTGATAAACGGCGTACATGCCCGCCAAGTTCGCCAGCAATGCCTGTGCGGTACAAATATTGGACGTGGCTTTTTCGCGGCGGATGTGTTGCTCGCGGGTGGACAACGCCATGCGCAGCGCGGGTTTGCCCGATGCGTCTTTGGATACGCCGATGATGCGGCCCGGGGCGGAGCGTTTGAACTCGTCTTTAAATGCGAAATAAGCGGCGTGCGGACCGCCGAAGCCCATCGGTACACCGAAGCGCTGGGTGTTGCCCAACGCGATATCCGCACCCAATTCGGCAGGCGATTTCAGCAAGACCAAGCTCATGATGTCGGCGGCAACGGCAACAATCGTGCCTTTGGTTTTCAGACGACCTATGACGCTTTGCAAGTCTTGTACGTCGCCGTCTTTACCGACGTATTGGAATAGCGCGCCGAAGTATTCGCCTTCATCCGCTTTGGCAAAATCGCCGACCACCAGCTCGAAGCCGAAATATTTGGCGCGGGTTTTCATCACGTCCAAAGTCTGCGGATAAACGCGCTCGTCCACGAAGAAGCGTTCGGATTTCACCTTGCCCACACGGTGCGCCATCGCCATCGCTTCGGCGGCGGCGGTCGCTTCGTCCAGCAAAGACGCGCCCGCCACGGGGAAACCGGTCAAATCGATGCACACCTGCTGGAAGTTCAACAACGCTTCCAAACGCCCCTGCGCGATTTCCGCCTGATACGGCGTGTAGGCGGTGTACCAACCCGGATTTT
>CAJZEA010000136.1:0-4733 GCA_915066515.1 uncultured Neisseria sp.
AATACGCCGACAACCGCGAACTGCGCGAACAAATCTACCGCGCCTACGTTACCCGCGCCAGCGAACTTTCAGACGACGGCAAATTCGACAACACCGCCAACATCAACCGCACGCTCGAAAACGCCCTGCAAACCGCCAAATTGCTCGGCTTCAAAAACTACGCCGAGCTATCATTGGCAACCAAAATGGCGGACACGCCCGAACAAGTCCTCACCTTCCTGCACGACCTCGCCCGCCGCGCCAAACCCTACGCCGAAAAAGACCTCGCCGAAGTCAAAGCCTTCGCCCGCGAACGCCTGAACCTCGCCGACCCGCAGCCGTGGGACTTGAGCTACGCCAGCGAAAAACTGCGCGAAGCCAAATACGCATTCAGCGAAACCGAAGTCAAAAAATACTTCCCCGTCAGCAAAGTCCTGGCAGGCCTGTTCGCCCAAATCAAAAAACTCTACGGCATCGGATTCGCCGAAAAAACCGTTCCCGTCTGGCACAAAGACGTGCGCTACTTCGAGCTGGAGCAAAACGGCAAAACCATAGGCGGCGTCTATATGGACCTCTACGCCCGCGAAGGCAAACGCGGCGGCGCGTGGATGAACGACTACAAAGGCCGCCGCCGCTTCGCCGACGGCACGCTGCAACTGCCCACCGCCTACCTCGTCTGCAACTTCACCCCGCCCGTCGGAGGCAAAGAGGCCCGCTTGAGCCATGACGAAATCCTCACCCTCTTCCACGAAACCGGCCACGGCCTGCACCACCTGCTCACCCAAGTGGACGAACTGGGCGTATCCGGCATCAACGGCGTCGAATGGGACGCAGTCGAGCTGCCCAGCCAGTTTATGGAAAACTTCGTCTGGGAATACGACGTCTTGGCACAAATGTCCGCCCACGAAGAAACCGGCGAGCCCCTGCCGAAAGAACTCTTCGACAAAATGCTCGCCGCCAAAAACTTCCAACGCGGTATGTTCCTCGTCCGCCAGATGGAGTTCGCCCTCTTCGACATGACCATTTACAGCGAAGACAACGAAGGCCGTCTGAAAAACTGGCCGCAGGTTTTAGACAGCGTGCGCAAAGAAGTCGCCGTCATCCAACCGCCCGAATACAACCGCTTCGCCAACAGCTTCGGCCACATCTTCGCCGGCGGCTATTCCGCAGGCTATTACAGCTACGCATGGGCCGAAGTCCTCAGCGCCGACGCCTACGCCGCCTTTGAAGAAAGCAACGACGTCGCCGCCACAGGCAAACGCTTCTGGCAGGAAATCCTCGCCGTCGGCGGCTCCCGCAGCGCGGCGGAATCCTTCAAAGCCTTCCGAGGACGCGAACCGAGCATAGACGCACTGCTGCGCCACAGCGGCTTCGACAACGCGGCTTGATAGTAAGGTTGAGGTAATGAAAAGGTCGTCTGAAAAGTTTTCAGACGACCTTTTTCCGCAAATTTATACCTTATAAAATCATTCCAAAAACTAATACATACCGTCGCTGTCAATATAAAAAGCAAACACAAGGATGCCGATATGAAAAAGTTTTGGGAAAATTACAAAAGGAATTTACGATTACTGGCTAAGTTTGGCAGGCGACACTGGAAAGTATTCTGTATCAGCTGCTTTGCATCCAGCTTCATCGTTACCGCCGTAAATTTTGTCTTGAGCTTCTATATCATTGACCCTAAATATTTCCTTGGTGATGACCATTTCCTTCCCGACAGTATCAAAGCCATCATTGTGGTCATTTTGATGCATTTCATGTTCTCGAAATACATAATCTATAAAAACAAAAAGAAAAACACCTCCAAAGATTAAATATAGTGGATTAACTTTAAATTAGGACAAGGCGACGAAGCCGCAGACAGTACAGATAGTACGGAACCGATTCACTTGGTGCTTCAGCACCTTAGAGAATCGTTCTCTTTGAGCTAAGGCAAGGCAACGCCGTACTGGTTTATAGTTAATCCACTATACAAACCCACATCCTTGAATACGTCCCAACCCACATATCGGATTTTTCCCAACTTAAGGTCGTCTGAAAAGTTTTCAGACGACCTTTTTTGCATAATATTTCATGTTCGACACCCGATAAAGAAACTTTCAGACGACCTCTCCACCTTATCGGACACCTCATCCGACCTTGTCTTTTTCATCCTCTATTTTGTCTCTCATTTATCATTAAAATTCATCAAAAAATTAAACGCTTACAACATTAAAAACCCACCATACCGCCCCGTTGCAAATCGTGCTATGGTCTATTTGATACGTTTGAAAAACCTTAACCACCTTGTATTCTGATTACAAAGAAAGGCTTCAAAATGGATGGTTGGACTCAGACTTTGAGCGCGGGCTGGCTGCTGGGTATTGCGGCGATGGCGATCGTGCTGATTTTGCTGTTGATTGTGAAACTGCGTGTCCATGCGCTGTTGACCTTGGTGTCGGTGAGCCTGCTGACGACGGTGGCGACGGGGCTGCCGATGGATAAGATTGTGAACGATGTCCTACTGAAAAACTTCGGCGGTACGCTCGGCAGCGTGGCTTTGCTGGTCGGTTTGGGCGCGATGCTCGGGCGGCTGGTGGAAACTTCGGGCGGGGCGCAGTCGTTGGCGGATGCGCTGATTCGAATGTTCGGCGAAAAACGCGCGCCGTTTGCTTTGGGCGTGGCGTCGCTGATTTTCGGTTTCCCGATTTTCTTTGATGCGGGATTGGTGGTGATGCTGCCGATTGTCTTCGCTACGGCGCGGCGCATGAAGCAGGACGTATTGCCTTATGCTCTGGCGTCTATCGGCGCGTTTTCGGTGATGCACGTTTTCCTGCCGCCCCACCCCGGTCCGATTGCAGCTTCGGAATTTTATTCGGCGAACATCGGTCAGGTGCTGATTTTGGGATTGCCCGTCGCCATGTTCACTTGGTATGTCAGCGGCTATCTGCTTGGGCAGGTTTTGGGACGCACCATCCGCGTTCCCGTTCCCGATTTGCTCAGCGGCGGCGCGGTGGACAACGACCAGCCACAAACGCCTGCCAAAGCTTCGACCGTGGTCGGCATTATGCTGATTCCTATGCTGTTGATTTTTATGAACACGGGGCTGTCCACCTTAATCAGTGAAAAAGTCGTCAGCGCGGACGAACATTGGGTGCAGGTGGCGCGCATGATCGGCTCGACTCCGGTCGCGCTGTTGATTTCGGTTTTGGTGGCGCTTTATGTTTTGGGCAGAAAACGCGGCGAAAAAGCAAGCGCGCTGGAGAAAACGGTGGACGGCGCACTCGCCCCCGTTTGTTCGGTCATCTTGATTACCGGCGCGGGCGGGATGTTCGGCGGCGTGTTGCGCGCATCGGGCATCGGTCAGGCGTTGGCGGACAGTATGGCGGATTTGGGCATTCCCGTATTGCTGGGCTGCTTCTTGGTGGCATTGGCGCTGCGTATCGCGCAAGGTTCGGCAACCGTCGCTCTGACCACCGCCGCCGCATTGATGGCGCCTGCCGTTGCCGCCGCAGGCTTCAACGACTGGCAGCTCGCCTGCGTCGTTTTGGCAACCGCAGCAGGCTCGGTCGGCTGCAGCCACTTCAACGACTCGGGCTTCTGGCTGGTCGGCCGCCTTTTGGATATGGACGTACCGACCACGCTGAAAACATGGACAGTCAACCAAACGCTGATTGCCGCCATCGGTTTTTCAGTGTCGGCGCTGCTGTTTGCCGTGGTTTGAGGTCGTCTGAAAACGGTTTTGAGACGCTGAAACCGTCTGTCCGACCTTATATTTTTCAAATCCAACAAAGGAAGAGAACATGACGACGCATTTTGTGATAATGGGCGTTTGCGGCTGCGGCAAAACCACCGCCGCCCTGTCCCTGCAAAAACACCTCAACCAATGCCCCTACGCCGAAGGCGACGATTTCCACACCCAAGCCAACCGCGACAAAATGGGTGCGGGCATTCCGCTGACCGACGAAGACCGCTATCCGTGGCTGCGCAACCTGCGCGACTGGATGACGGAACAGGCGCAAAGCGGCGCGGCATACACCATCGTTACCTGCTCCGCGTTGAAACGCCAATACCGCGACATCCTGCGCGGCGCACAAGGCAAAACCGCCTTCATCCACCTGACACCGCCGCAAGCCATCAACCTCGAGCGCATGATGGCGCGCCAAGGGCATTATATGAAAGCGGGTATGCTGGATTCGCAACTGGAAATCCTGGAAGAACTCGGCGCAGACGAATACGGCGTCAAAATCGACAATCCCGGTTCGCCCGAAGCCGTAGAAGCCGATATTTTGGCTTGGGTTAAGGCGGAAGGTTTGTTGTGAAGAAAGTGTGTAAACAGGTATAAGGAAGGTCGTCTGAAAACAGATAGGTCACATTTCGACAAAACAAGTTTTCAGACGACCTTTCTCTTTGTCCGCCACCATCCCGCATACCCAAACCCCTTATAAAAACAATACAATTCGGCTACAATAGCCCTTTGCATTTTTTCAGACGACCTTAGTGAAACGTCGTCTGAAACCGAAATACCGAAACTATAGAGAATCACAACATGACCGATTACAGCAAAACCGTGAACCTGCTCGAAAGCCCGTTTCCGATGCGCGGCAACCTTGCCAAGCGCGAGCCTGCGTGGCTGAAAAGCTGGTACGAGCACAAACGCTATCAAAAACTGCGCGAAATCGCCAAAGGCCGTCCGAAATTCATCCTGCACGACGGCCCGCCGTATGCCAACGGCGACATCCACATCGGTCATGCCGTCAACAAAATCCTCAAAG
>CAJZEA010000137.1:0-4708 GCA_915066515.1 uncultured Neisseria sp.
CCGTACACGGCGGGCGTTGCCGCCTTGTCTCATTTTTATTTTAATCCACTATAACTCCGGCATCTGCCGTGTTTCACGAAAGGAAGAAACAATGACCATGAAACCACTTATGGCGGTATTGCTCGCCGCCAGCCTCAGCCTCCCCGCCATCCACGCGGAAGCGCGAGGCACGGCAAACCAGAAAAAAGCCACCCTCGCCGGCGCAGCAGCAGGCGCAGCCTTGGGCGGTCTATTGGGCAACGACGGACAAAGCGCAATCATCGGCGCAGTGGCGGGCGGTTTGGCAGGCAACGCCTACGCCTACCACAATAAAAAAATGAATCAAAAAGACAACGATATCGCCTTGCGCGACCGCCGTTACCGCGAATCCCGCTACTACGGCTACGACGGTTACGGCTACGGCGATCCGTACTACCGCGATACGTACTACAAAAAACACAAACATAAACATCACCACCGCAAACACTACCGCGACTGGGACGATGATTACTACGATTACGACGACGATTAAACCCATCGTTTGACTGTCTGAACAAAAGGTCGTCTGAAAACCTGAAACCGGGTTGAACCGCCTTCCAACCTTGGGGATGTCCTAGCCATTTTCAGACGACCTAGACAAGCCGGATTCTGCTTCCCGCAGATTCCGGCTTTTTCCATTTCCAAGCTCATCGTTCATGGTTGCATGACGTGATGCCGAACAAACCGCCGCATACAGGGACAACGCCAAAGTGGCAATTTTGTCGAATTCCGCCTTTTCAGACGACCCCTTCCCCTTCCCTCAAATTTACCTTTTCCGCCCGCTTCGGTATCATACCGCCTGTCTGTTTATCCCTGACGGAATCCCGATTATGTCTGACTGGTCCCTCCCCGATTTCGAACGCAAAATCTGCCCGCCCGAAGAATTGGCGCAGCGACTGCACGAACTTCCCCGCCCGCTGGTGTTTACCAACGGCTGTTTCGATATTCTGCACAGGGGGCATGTTACCTATCTGGCGCAGGCGCGTTCGGCGGGGGCGGCGTTGGTGCTGGCTTTGAACACGGATGCGTCCGTGCGCCGTTTGGGCAAGGGGGACGACCGCCCCGTCAATCCGCTGGAAAACCGCGCGGCGGTGGCGGCGGCATTGGCAAGCGTGGATTTGGTCACTTGGTTTGACGAAGACACGCCCGCCGAGTTGATCGAGCAAATCAAACCCGACATCCTGATTAAAGGCGGCGACTGGCCGGTCGAAAAAATCGTCGGCGCGCAAGAAACGCTGGCGCGCGGCGGCAAAGTGTTTTCCATTCCGTTCCTGCACCAGACTTCCACCACGAAAACGCTGGAAAAAATCCGCGCAGCCGAGGGCGGCAAATGACCGCGCTGAAAATGCCGCACAGTCGGGTTTTGGCGGAACTTGCCGACGGTCTGCCGCAACACGTTTCCCATCTCGCGCGTATCGCGGGCGTGAAGCCGCACCAACTCAACGGCTTTTGGCAACAGATGCCCGCACACATCCGCGGACTGCTGCGCCAACACGACGGGCAATGGCGGCTCGTGCGCCCGCTTGCCTTGTTTGACGAAGAAGCCTTGCAGCGTTTGGGCGCGGAACGCGGTTTTCAGACGACCTTAAAACACGAATGCACATCCAGCAACGACGAAATCCTGAATCTGGCGCGCACTTCGCCCGAACAAGCCCATAAATCGCTCTGCGTCGCGCATCTGCAAACCAAAGGCCGCGGGCGGCAGGGACGCAAGTGGACGCACCGGCTGGGCGAATGCCTGATGTTCAGCTTCGGCTGGGTATTCGACAAACCGCAGCATGAACTCGGCTCGCTTGCCCCCGCCGTCGCGCTCGCCTGCCGCCGCGCCCTGAACACATCGGGTTTGGACATACAAATCAAGTGGCCGAACGATTTGGTCGCCGGCAGAGACAAACTCGGCGGCATCCTGATCGAAACCGTCCGTAACGGGGGCAAAACCGCCGCCGTCATCGGCATAGGCATCAATTTCGTCCTGCCCAAAGAAGTTGAAAACGCCGCCTCCGTCCAAGCCCTTTTCCACAACGCGCAGCTTGCCCGCGGCACCGCTTCCGTACACTGCATTCCCGCTTCAACGCTGTTGGACAAATTGTTGGGCGAACTCAATGTCGTGCTGACGCAATACGCGCAAAACGGGTTCGCCCCCTTCCTTGAAGAATACCAAACCGCCCACCGTGACCACGACAAACCCGTCCTGCTCCTGCGCGACGGGCAAACCGTAAACGAAGGCACCGTACTCAATGTCGATGCGCAAGGCGCGTTGCACCTGATGACATCGGCAGGCGAACAAACCGTCGTCAGCGGCGAAATCAGCCTGCGCCCCGACGACACGCCCCGCGCCGCCGCGCCGCGCCCGCCCGAACGCCTCCTCCTGCTCGACGGCGGCAACAGCCAGCTCAAATGGGCATGGGTGGAAAACGGCGTGTTCAACGAAGTCACCCGCGCGCCGTACCGCGATTTGAGCAGGCTCGGCGAAGAATGGGCAGCGCGTTCAGACGACCGCACCCGTATCGTCGGTTGCGCCGTGTGCG
Source organism: uncultured Neisseria sp. (assembly GCA_915066515.1). Classification (GTDB taxonomy): domain Bacteria; phylum Pseudomonadota; class Gammaproteobacteria; order Burkholderiales; family Neisseriaceae; genus Neisseria. The sequence goes on from CAJZEA010000137.1 coordinate 2,547, forward strand.
GCGACCTCAAAAAAGCCCTGGTCGAAGCCCACCTGACCGCGCCCGTCCGCTGGCTGCCCTCCATGCCGCAGGCGCTCGGCATCCGCAACCACTACCGCAACCCCGCCGAACACGGCTCCGACCGCTGGTTCAACGCCTTGGGCAGCCGCCGTTTCAGCCAAAACGCCTGTGTCGTCGTCAGCTGCGGCACTGCCGTAACCACCGACGCGCTCACCGAAGACAACCATTACCTCGGCGGCACCATCATGCCCGGCTTCCACCTCATGAAAGAAGCCCTCGCCGCCAAAACCGCCAACCTCGACCGCCCCGCCGGCAAAGTGTACCCCTTCCCCACCACCACGCCCAACGCCATCACCAGCGGCATGATGGATGCCGTTTGCGGAGCCGTCATCATGATGCACGGGCGGCTGCAACAAAAAACGGGCGAAGGCAAACCCGTCGACGTCATCATCACCGGCGGCGGCGCAAGCAAAGTCGTCAACGCCCTGCCCAAGCAGTTTGTTTTGGACAATACAGTAAAAATTGTAGATAATCTCGTCATTTACGGCTTATTGAACTGGGTCGCGCAAGAGCAGGAACAGCCTGATAAATTGCCCGAATAAGCAGCAATGCCGTAGCACAGATTCAAAAAGGTCGTCTGAAACGCAACACCGCTTTTCAGACGACCTTCAGACGCAGCAAACTTCAGCCGGTTGGCTTTGACGCCGATCCGCCACAACCAATAACAACACAAAACCGCCCGCACACCGCAACGGCAACCGAACACAAAAAAGGAAAACAACTCATGAAATGGCTTTTCGCCGCCCTCGTGGCACTCAACATCATCGTCTTCGGCGGCATGATTACGCACCGCCTCAACAACGCCAAATCCCCCAACGCCGCGCCCGTAGAAGGCGGCGCCCACGAACTCGCCCAACCCGAATCCCTGCGCCCTCAGCAAGCCCCCGCGCCTGCCGACAACGCGCAACCCGACTGGCTGCAAACCGACGAAACACAAGCCGACCTGCCCGAGCCCGAATCCGAAGAAGCCATAGCCGAACGCAAGAAAAAAGAAGAAGAGGAACAGGCGCGCCGCGAAAAAGAAAAAAAAGAACGTGAAGAAAAAGCCCGCCGCGAAAAAGAAAAAGCCGCCGCCGAAAACACCAATCCGGCTGCTGCCGCCAACGAAAATCCCGCCGCCAAAAACGCATCCGCCGCCCGCCAATGTACGTCTAACGCCAGCGTTACCCTGGACGAAGACGACTACCACCGTATCAAAGGCCTGCTGACCCGCTGGCCGCACGCCGCCAGCCGCACCGTAGAAAAACGCGGTGCATCGAAAGACCACGCCGCCAAAACCTTCCGCGTCGTGCTGCCTGCCGACAGCGAAGCCATGAACCGCCTCGAAGCCCTCGGCAACAAAGGCTTCAACGGCACGCTCCACAACGGCGAAATCAGCCTCGGCGTCATGAAAAGCCGCTCCTCCGCCCAAGTCCTCATCTCGCGCCTGTCCGCAGCAGGTTTCGGCGGAGCGCGCATCGTCGAACAAGACGACAAAGGCAACGCCGCCGACAGCACCCTCAGCGTCTCCCGCATGACCGTCATCTTCATGTCGGTCGATGAAAAAGACGCACAGGAAATCCGCAACATCGTCGGCCGCTACGGCAGCCTGAATATGAAAACCTGCAAATAAAACCCAAAGGTCGTCTGAACGTTTTCAGACGACCTTTTGCAAAGATGCAACAGATTAGGCAGCAGTCAAATCTCGTTTGGAAAACCGAATAGGTTAACGTTGATATCGCCTTCAAAGATATCCGCATTCAGATTGCGCAACCGCCGACAAACCCTTATCCAAATAAAGGTTCTTGAAAAACCATGAAACCCGCCCAAACCTCCCTATTGTTCACCCTTCTGCTCGGACTGCTGCCAGCAGCATACGCCGAAGACTACGACGACGAAGCCTATCAAAACCTGATCACGCAATGCACGCGCAACCAGCTCGACAGTTGCGTCACACTCGGCATTTGTACCCGCGACTATCTGGAAAGCCCCGCCGATGCCTACCTGCCGCTGAAAAAAGCCTGCGACGGCAAAAACATGAAGGGCTGCAACGTATTGGCAAACCTCTATTTATAGTGGATTAAATTTAAATCAGGACAAGGCGACGAAGCCGCAGACAGTAC
>CAJZEA010000138.1:0-4707 GCA_915066515.1 uncultured Neisseria sp.
ACCAGTACGGCGTTGCCTCGCCTTGCCGTACTATCTGTACTGTCTGCGGCTTCGTTGCCTTGTCCTGATTTAAATTTAATCCACTATACCTGATTACGGTACGCATTCATCCGCGCTTGAGATTTGTGTTGAATCGGCTGCGCTTTTAAAGGCGTATTTTGTCTTAGCCGTAACGCCGTTGGAAATCGCTCATAAAGTCCGCCAACGCCTGTACGCCTTCGAGCGGCATGGCGTTGTAGATGCTGGCGCGCATACCGCCGACGGTTTTGTAGCCTTTGAGCAGGCACAGGCCTTGCAGTTCGGCTTCGAGGACGAAGCGGCGGTCGAGTTCGGTTGAGGCGGTTTGGAAGACGACGTTCATTTTCGAGCGGGCATCGGGGCGGATTCGGTTGATGTAGAAGCCGCCGCTGCCGTCGATGGCGCCGTAAAGCGTTTGGGCTTTGATGTTGTTGACGGCTTCGATTTTCTTCACGCCGCCTTGCGTCAGCAGCCAGCGGAATACTAAACCGGACATATAAATGGCGTAGGTTGACGGGGTGTTGTATATGCCGTCGCGGTTGAGGTGGGAGCGGTAGTTGAAGACGTCGGGAATGCTCTCGGGGCAGCGGTCGAGCAGGTCTTCGCGGATGATGACGACGGTTGCGCCGGCGGGACCGATGTTTTTTTGTGCGCCCGCGTAAATCAGCCCGTAGTCGGAAACGTCAAACTCGCGCGAGAGGATTTCGCTGGACATATCGCAAACGAGCGGCGGCAGGTCGTCTGAAAGTTTGGGAACGGTTTGGTATTGCAGGCCGTTGACGGTCTCGTTGATGACGAAGTGGACGAAGGCGGAGTTTTTGTCTATGTCCCAAGTTTCGACGGGCGGCAGGGCGGTATAGTCGAATTGTTCGCCGCCGTGTGCCGCCAGTCGGATTTCGGCATCGGTCAGGCGGCTCATTTGTTCGTAGGCGATGCGGCTCCAGTTGCCCGTTACCACTGCGTCGGCGGACGGGAAGCCATGCGCCAGGTTCATGGCAACCATGTTGAATTGCGTGGTCGCGCCGCCTTGCAGGAACAGGATTTTGTAGTTGGAAGGAATGTTCAGTAGCGTGCGCAGGTCTTGTTCGGCGTGATGGAGGATGCTGAGGAACATTTCCGAGCGGTGGCTCATCGCCATGACGGGGAAGCCTGTGCCGTTGTAGTCGAGCATTTCTTGTTGTGCGGTACGCAATACGGCTTCGGGCAGGACGGCGGGACCTGCGGAAAAGTTGTAGATGGGGCGGGCGGACATGGCAATGCCTTTTTGTTTCGATGATAACAGCTTTGGATTTTAGAATGACGGCGTGCTTCGTGCAAGCCGTATGGAAGGGAAATGGGGGCGTCTGAAAAAGAAAGGTTGGAAATAAAATGATGATTATCAATAGGTAAGGTTTAATGGCGATTTTTCAGACAACCGTTTTTGTCAACAATTTTAAGCTTGGTTTTATGCCGTCAGACGTATTCACTCTATAAGGTCGTCTGAAAAAAAGCCGCGATAAATCAACGCTTTTCTTTTGAGTGGAAAGCGGTTATAATAAGCCAATTTTTCAATTTTGACGAAAAATGGCCACGGGGCCATTTTTTTGTTTATGTACTCCGGGAGATTCATGGATATTCAAACAATTCTCGAAAAAACCCTGCCGGGTTTGGGCTACGAACTGGTCGATTTCGAGCTGACTGCGCAAGGCACGCTGCGCGTGTTCATCGATAAAGAAGGCGGGATTACCGTCGAAGACTGTGCGACCGTCAGCAATCATTTGAGCCGCGTGTTCATGGTGGAAGACATCGATTATAAAAATCTGGAAATTTCCAGCCCCGGCCTTGACCGGCCGCTGAAAAAAGCCGCCGATTTCGTGCGCTTTGCAGGGCAACAGGCAAAAATCAAAACCCGCCTGCCGGTTGACGGACAAAAGAATTTTATCGGCCGCATCGAGGGTTGTGAAAATGATACCGTAACGCTCTCTTTCGACGGCAAAACCGCGCAAATCGGCTTGGATAATATCGATAAAGCCCGCCTGCGCCCCGAATTTAAATTTTAAAACTTGATATTGGAGATTCTAAAAAATGAGTCGCGAAATGTTGCAACTTGCCGAAGCGTTGGCAAGCGAGAAAAACGTTGAAGCGGAAGTGGTGTTCCAAGCATTGGAATTCGCCCTTTCTACCGCAGCCAAGAAAAAAGCCGACCGCGAGCACATGGACGTGCGCGTCGAAATTGACCGCGATACCGGCGAATACCATACTTACCGCCGCTGGCTGATTGTTGCCGACGAGGATTACACCTATCCCGACCTGGAAAAAACCATCGAAGAAATCCAAGAAGAAATTCCGGGTACCGACATTCAAATCGGCGACTACTACGAAGAAACGCTGCCGAACGAAGGCTTTGGCCGCCAAGCCGCGCAAACTGCCAAACAAATCATCCTGCAACGCATCCGCGATGCCGAGCGCGAGCAAAATCTGAACGAATTCTTGGCTGTTAAAGAAGACATCGTTTCCGGTACGGTAAAACGCGTAGAACGCCACGGCATCATCGTCGAAGTCGTTCCGGGCAAGCTCGACGCGCTGATTCCGCGAGAACAAATGATTCCGCGTGAAAACTTCCGCGGCGGCGACCGTATCCGCGCGCTGTTTTTGCGTGTGGACGAAATCGGCAACACCGGCCGCAAACAAGTCATCCTCAGCCGTACTTCGGGCGATTTCCTTGCGAAGCTGTACGAAATGGAAGTGCCTGAAATTGCAGACGGCTTGTTGGAAATCCGTGAAGTGGCGCGCGATCCGGGCCAACGTGCGAAAGTGGCGGTCAAAGCCAACGACCAACGCATCGATCCGCAAGGTACCTGTATCGGCGTGCGCGGCTCCCGTGTGAACGCTGTCAGCAACGAATTGGCAGGCGAGCGCATTGATGTGGTGCTGTGGTCGTCTGAAACTGCTGAGTTTGTGATGAACGCGCTGTCTCCTGCCGAAGTCAGCCGCATCGTGATTGACGATGACAAACACGCGGTTGACGTGATCGTCGCTGAAGACCAGCTCGCGCTTGCTATTGGTCGTGGCGGTCAAAACGTGCGCTTGGCATCTGATTTGACAGGTTGGCAGTTGAACATCATGACTGTCGAAGAAGCGGACGAACGCACTGCTGCCGAAGACGCAGCCATCCGCGACCTCTTCACCGCGCATCTGAACATCGACGACGAAACCGCCGATATTTTGGTAGAAGAAGGTTTTGCCACGCTGGAAGAAGTTGCTTACGTTCCGGCTGCCGAATTGCTTGCCATCGAAGGCTTTGACGAAGAAATCGTCGAAACTCTGCGCAACCGCGCGCGTGATGCGATTCTGACCATGGCTATTGCGTCCGAAGAGAAGCTGGAAGAAGTTTCAGACGACATGCGCCATCTGGACGGCGTAGATTCCGATATGCTCCGCAAACTGGCGGAAGCCGGCGTAACTACCCGCGACGACCTGGCGGAACTGGCCGTTGACGAACTGATTGAAATAACCGGTGTAGATGAAGAAGCGGCGAAAAAAGTGATTCTTGCCGCCCGCGAACACTGGTTTACTGAAGAGAACTAATGGGGGTACAGATGAGTAACACAACCGTAGAACAATTTGCCGCCGAACTGAAACGCCCCGTCGATGATTTGCTGAAACAACTGAAAGAAGCCGGCGTCAATAAAAGCAGCGGCAGCGATTCCCTGACGCTGGACGACAAACAACTGCTGAACGCCTATCTGAAAAAGAAAAACGGCAATGACGGCGGAACCATCAGTATCCGCCGCAAAAAAACCGAAGTCAGCACTGTCAGTGGCGTCAAAGTCGAACGCAAACGCGGCCGTTCCGTGACGATTCCTTCGCCGGAAGAGCTTGCCGCCGAAGCCAAAGCCAAAGCAGCATCTGAAGCACAAAAAGCCGAGCAGGCAGAAGCGAAAGACCAAGCCGCAGAACAGGCGAAAGCCGAAGCTGAGGCCGCCGCCCGTGCCGAAGCGCGCGCGAAAGCCGAAGCTGAAGCTGCGAAGTTGAAGGCTGCCAAAGCAGCAAAAGCCGAGCCGAAAGTCAAAGCGGAAGAAGCAAAACCTGTTGAAGCGGCTGAAAAACCTGCCGAAGTGAAAGCAGCTGAAAGCAAAGCCGACGACAAACCGGCAGAACCTGCTGCACAAGCAGTTCAGGCTGAAGAAAAACCTGCCCAAAGGTCGTCTGAAAAACCTGCCGAAGGCAAAGCCAAACCTAAACAAGACAAAGGCAATAAAGGCAAAGACGCGAAAAAAGCAGCCAAACCCGCTGCTCCAGCGGCTCCGCAACCTGTGGTCAGTGCGGAAGAACAAGCGCAACGCGACGAAGAGGCACGCCGCGCCGCCGCTTTACGCGCCCATCAAGAAGCCTTGTTGAAAGAAAAACAAGAGCGTCAGGCGCGCCGCGAAGCCATGAAACAACAGGCGGATCAGCAAGCCAAGCCCGCAGCCGAAGCCAAAGCTGCCGAGCAGCGCAAGCCTGCCGAAAAAGCCAAAGCTGCGCCTGCAGAAGGCAAGGCCGCCAATCCTGCCCGTGCGAAAAAAGAAGACCGCCACAACCGCGACGATGACAACCAAGGCCGCAACGCCAAAGGCAAAGGCGGTAAAGGCGGACGCGACCGCAATGCGCGTAACGGCGACGACGAGCGCGTACGCAGCGGTAAAAAAGGCAAGAAACTCAAACTCG
>CAJZEA010000139.1:0-4623 GCA_915066515.1 uncultured Neisseria sp.
TGTACTGTCTGCGGCTTCGTCGCCTTGTCCTGATTTAAATTTAATCCACTATAGTGGCAAATCAAATGATTTGGAGAGAATTGATGAAGACCACGATAATGGCAATCGGAGCGATGTAGCGCAACGCGCCCAGCCACAGATATAGAAGCGTTTTCGGTACGGTACTGCCCATGCCGGCATTGGTTAAAACGGATTGCCTGTCTTGAATCCAGCCGGTAAAGATGGAGATGCTTAATGCGCATAGCGGCATAATGATGGCAGTAATAATGTAGTCCCATAAATCAAAAATAGATTTATTGAAAATAAGCACATCGCTCCATACGCCGAATGATAGGGCAGAAGGGATGCCGACAATAAAGATGGCAATGCCGATAACCCAAGTGTGCCGGCTGCGTTTGCGTTCATCTTGGCGGATGGTTGCCGCAATGACGGTTTCCAGCATGGAAAACGCTGAAGTCAGCGTAGCAAAGACAACCAACATCATGAACACGGCAAACAGATAGTTGCCGGACGGCATTTTCATGAATACGGCAGGCAAGACCACGAAAATCAGACCGGGACCTTGGCTGGGCGTGGCACCCAATGCGAATACCGCCGGAAAGATGACCAGGCCTGCCAGCAGCGATACCAGCAGGTTCATCCACATAATGATATTGCCCGAGCGGAACATATCCTGATCTTTACCTAAATACGAGGCGTAGGTAATCATTGCCGATACGCCGATACTCAACGCAAAGAAAGCCTGACCCAGCGCGGTCAGCATCGTTTCCGATTTGATTTTCGACCAATCCGGTTTCAATAAAAAACTGACGCCTTCCATCGCGCCGGGCAAGGTCAGCGAGCGGATTGCCAAAACGATAAACAAAATAAACAAAGCAGGCATCAGATAGCGGTTTGCTTTTTCAATGCCGTCAGAGATTCCGCCTTTGACCACCCAAATGGTAATCAGCATGAACAGCCCTTGATAAAGAATCGAACTTGTCGGGTTGGAAATTGTTTTTTCGAATAGGGCGCCAAAATCAACGTTCGGGGCAATTTCGCCGGTGAAGCTGTGTACGACATAATTCAAAACCCAGCCGCCGACTACGCTGTAAAACGACAATAAAATGAAGCACGCCGCCACACCGATCCTGCCGACCCAAGGCCAAAGCGAGCCGGGACGCAGGGTTTTGAACGAATCGATGGCGTTTTTACCGCCTGTGCGCCCGATATAAAACTCGGCAAGCTGTACCGGCAACGCCACGATAATCGTGAAGATGACAAACAGAAGGACAAAAATTGCCCCGCCGTTCGTACCGGCGGTATAAGGGAATTTCCAAATCGCGCCCAAACCGATGGCAGAGCCTGCCGCGGCAAGGACGAAACCGATTTTGGAAGACCAAGAGGATGAATGACTCATAGCGGGATATGTCGAGAAATAAAATTGGCTGAATTGTAACAAAGCGTAGTCGGGGATAATACTGGATGGCGGACGCGGCGGAAAATAACGCATGGATGGTGCGTAGAACGATAAGCTTTTGGCGTGAATTTTTTAAATGGCTATGATTTGAGAAATGATTTAAATTAAAATGTGTAAAAAAAGATATTTTGTGCTAAAAATTGAGAGAGGTCGTCTGAAAACCGGTTCAGACGACCTCTTGTTTATACGGATAGCGTGAACATTTCAGCCTGACTTCGGCATACTGTTACAGCAGCCTAATATCCTGCGGGGTTGGCGTGGAAGTCAGAACCAAACCACGCCGGTTCTGAATTTCCACCTGCCGCTATAAAATTGCCGGTTGCGTTACGGCATCGTAGTGCTGCACGTTTGCCGTATCGGCAGTGTAACTAAAGCTGCCGACTCCGTTGTTGACCGTTTCAAACCCGCCGGTTTGACCGCTTGCCGACAGTTTATCCAGCAGGGTTTCTACGGTAAATGTCCCTTCGTCAAATCGGAATTCTCCGACAGAAGCGGTGTTGCTGTCTTTGAGATATTGGTTGTCGATGGTGATTTTGCCGCCTGAATTGGCAATGGTGATTTCCCAATCGATTGCCCCGCTTGCGTCGGTGCTTGCATTGATATGCAAATCCTTGACGGCGATGCCTTGTCCGAATTGAAGGGCGTTGTTGCCGTGATTGTCGGAAATGGTGTCATGTCCCTCTCCGAAGCAGAAGACATAGGTATCATTCCCTGCGCCGCCATACAGGATATCGTCGTCTAAACCGCCAAACAGTAAGTCGTCGCCGGAGCCGCCATACAGTACGTCTTTGCCCGACTCGCCATAAAAGACATCGTTGTTTTCGCCGCCGAACAACGTATCATTGCCCGCCCCGCCATTGAGATGGTCGTCTCCACCGTTGCCGAAAATCACATCGTTTCCCGAATCTCCATTGACGGTATCTCTGCCGTCGCCGCCTCTGACGATATCGTCGCCATCGCCGCCACTGATGAAGTTGGTTCCACCGCTGACGAATACGGTATCGTTGCCGCCACCGGCATAAATGTTGTCGTCGCCGCTTTTGCCGTCAATATGGTCTATGCCGTCTGTGCCTTTGATGCTGTCGCTGCCTGCCGTGCCTGTAATATAGGTAACGCTGACGGATTTGAAGCCGGTGGTTTCGTTGGCGTAATAATAATTTTGATCGGGAATATTGCTGAGTTCCTGACGGGTAATGGAGGTAACTTTTTCCGGATGATCAACGGCGGACGGGGCAGAAACCGCCGCATTTCCGATGATGTTGTTGCCGGATAGGGCGATGCCTTTGCCGTTTGAAATCGGCAATGTTTTAGTGATGGCTGTGTCGGACAGGCTGTCGGCGATGATGTTGTTTTCGACTTTGACGTTTTTGATTGCGCCATGCTCTTCTTCAAAGTCGATAGAGCCTTTTTCGCGTCCGTATGTGTCGGTTCGGGTGCCGTTGCCGATTAACAGATTGTCCCGAACCGAAATACCTTTTTTGTTCAGGTCAAAATTGTGTCCTTGGAAAACGGTGTTGAGGCGTATGCCCGACCATGCGGCATTGTCGCGAATCAGGTTGCCGGCTACTTCATGTCCGGCGCCGCCGAAGATGCCGATACCTGCCGCGCGCCAGCCAAGTTCGACGGTGTTGTTCAGAAAACGGTTGTTTTCGGCTACTTTGGATTCTGTTTGGTCTGCAATGCTCGACCATGTCGCCAGGCCGTCGTCGCCGTTGCCTCGGATGTTGGAATTGATGACGGTCGAATGGCTGGTTCCCTGCGCAAAATTAATGCCGTCTGCGAGATTGTTCCGGATGAGGGCGTTGGAGACGGTCAGCCCGTCTGTGTAGTGCAGTGGGTGTTCATTGTCCACTTTGGCGTAATCGCCGGTCCAGATGCCTACTTCAAAATGCTCAATGGCGATGTCGTGGATGGACGAGCCTTTGCCCAAAGTGCCGGAAATGCCTTTGTAGTTGGCTTGTTGGTGGAAACGGGATGTCAAATTTGAATCCATCGACAGATTACCGAAATCAATATTGTTGCTGCCATGTTCAAACACGATGCCGCCGCCTTTTTTCACTGTACCGTTTTCAAAAACGGGCGGTTCCTCGCTCGTGAAATGCAGTTTGGTATGCCACCTGCCGGCACCGCCGATGCTGATTCCTTTAGGGGCATAGATGTGGAGCTGGTGGTCGAAATCAAACTGCCCTTCGGGAATGTAAACGGATTTTCCAGAGGTTTTTGCCGATTCGATTGCCGCCGTCAGGGCTTTCGAATCATCGATTCCGTCGTTTGCTTTTGTGCCGAAATCGGTAATGCTGACGCTGTTTGCGGGCTGTTTGATCGCGGCAGGGGCTTTTTCCAATTCAACAAAGTCGATACCGACCGGGGTGTTGCCTGATTGGTTGACGATGGTAACGGTGTCGCCGCTTTGGATGGATGTATTTTTCAACAGCGTACCCACTTCGTCGAACTGGAAGCGGGCGACACGGTCGGCAGCAGGCGTATCGTGGATTTTGATGTCTTCGCCTTTGTGGTATTCATAATTTTCCAAATACTGCCAGTTGTGTTTTGATGATAAATCAAGGTTGGCTACGGGTTTGCCGTTTACTTGAATTTCAACTTTGCCGGTTGCCCCATCGGGAACGGTATAGCGGAGGGTGGCAGCATCCGCATCCGCTTTTGCTGTAAACGAAACGGCGGCATTGGCCGGCAGGTCAACGTAAGACTGTTTGCTGGCTTCGTGGGCAGTGGAGTGTATGGAAGCGGCTTTTTTGACTGTTGCACCTGCTGAGAGTGTACCCTGGTCGGCTTCATAAGTCGTGTATGCGGCTTTGGCACCGTAGCGGGAGGGATCGTAGGTAACAGTTTCTGACATTAATATGTTCCTTTTGAAATGATCTGTCATTTTGAACGGTAAAACATAATAGGCAATGCAACCGCTGAAAAGTTCTATGTCGATTTAAAAGGAAACGTCGTCTGAAAGGGGGGATCGTTCAGAAGGGTTGCAGATGATGTGTTCTGTTTTTATTCGGGAAACCGTTGCACTTCAAATACGAAGGTACGGGGTTTTCATGACGGCTCGTCTGAATCAAACAAGCCTCGGCACGCATACAGCAGCCCGCCCGCCAATACGGCCAGGCCCACCGCCATCCAGTACGCATCGGCATAGCCGACCACCTTTG
>CAJZEA010000140.1:0-4314 GCA_915066515.1 uncultured Neisseria sp.
GCTTGTCGAGCAGGAGGACGCCGTTGACGGGGCGTTTGGCGGGTTTGGCGGTCATGTCAGTGAAGGAGGAAGGAAAGGGATAAGATGGAAGTGCCGAGTAGGATGATCGGCGTTTCCGATATTGTTTTTCTGAGGATGATGTGGCTGTGCGGATTTGGTGTTTCTACTGTGTAACTGCCTTTTTTCAGACGGCCTTGCTTTAAAAGCGTGATGCGGCCGCTGGTACGGCGGAAACTGGCATGAAACAGCGGTTTGGAGAGAGGTGCTTCCCGCCCGTTTAGGTCGGTGATGCGGAAGGGGAATTGTCCGTCTCCGTCATGCCAAACCGAGTAATGCCCGTTTTTGCCTATGTGGATTTCGTTGCCCGATGCGGTATCAAAGACGGTTTTCCCTTTGCGCAAACTGAAAGCGTAGCAGGCACAATAGGAGAAAAAGACTAAAGACAATAGAAATTCGGGAAAGGTCATGGATATATCCGAAAGCGGAGCAAGGAGGCCGTCTAAAAAAGATCTTCGGTTTTAATACCGGGTGTTCAGACGAGCTTTATTTTTAATCTTCCACCGGCTTTTCCGCCGCTACTTGGTCGATGAGGCTGGAAATGCTCATGCCGCGTTCGAGCGATTCGTCGTATTTGAAGTGCAGTTCGGGCGTTTTGAAGAGTTTGATGCGTTTCGCCAATTCGCTGCGCAAGTGGCCTTTGGCGTGTTCCAAGGCTTCTTCGGTGATGTCGCGGGTGCTGTCGTCGAGGACGGTGTAGAACACGGTGGCGTGGCTGTAATCGCGGGTGACTTCGACTTCGTTGATGGTGATGAAGCCTGCGCGCGGGTCTTTCAGGCCGGTGCGGACCAGCTCGGCCAGTTCGCGCATGATTTGTTCTTTGACACGGTCTTGGCGGGCATAGCCGCGTTGCGGTTTTCTCATGGTTTTCCTTAAACGGCGGCGGCCGTTTCAACTTTGTTTTCAGACGGCCTGTGTGAAATAAATGCGGTATTATAACGGATATACGGCAATTTGAGGCCGTCTGAAAAGGAGTTTGGCTATGCAGAAAATCAAAATCGGATTGGCAGGGTTCGGCATGTCGGCGCAGGTGTTCCATCTGCCGTTTTGGCGTGCGGATGCGCGGTATGAAGTCGTGCGTGTGTTTGAACGCAGCGGCAATAGGGCGCAGGAAGTCCTGCCGCAGGCGCAGACCGTGCGCTCGTTTGAGGAGTTGCTTACCGATGATGTGGATTTGGTGGTCGTTACCACGCCGAACCAGACGCATTTCGATTTTGCCGCTCAGGCTTTGCGTGAGGGTAAAAATGTGGTGGTGGAAAAACCGTTGTGCGCCACGGCGGCGCAGGCCTTGGAACTGGCGGAACTTGCCGAGCGGCAGGGCGTATTGCTGACCGTTTACCAAAACCGCCGCTGGGACAGCGCGCCGCTGACCGCCAAAAAACTGCTTTCAGACGACCTCTTAGGTGAAATTGTGGATGCGGAGTTCCGTTTCGAGCGTTATGCGGCTGCATTGAACAAAAAACGCTGGAAGGAAACCGGCGAGGCGGGCGTAGGGCTGGTGTACGATTTGGGTTCGCACCTCATGGATATGGCGGTCGATGTTTTCGGGATGCCCGACGAGCTTTATGCCGATGTGCGCTATCAGCATGAAGGAGCGGTCAGCGACGACAATTTCTATATCGCGCTTTATTACGCCGACGGCAAAAAAGTCGCCCTGACCGCAAGCAAATATGCCCGCGAACCTTTGCCGTTCATGACCTTGCACGGCAAACGCGGTTCATACGTCAAACAAAACGCCGACAACCAAGAAGCCTTGCTGCTCGGCGGCGCGCAACCCGTCGGAGCGTGGAACCGTGAATCGGAAGACGAATGGGGCATCCTGCATACGGAAATCGACGGGGCAGTCGTCCGCAAAAAAATCGAAAGCGTCAGCGGAAATTATGCGGCGTTTTATGAAAACCTTTATGACACGCTGCAAGGCAAATCTCCCGCAGCGGTGCAACCGCGCCAAGTGGCGGATGTGTTGGGGCTGCTGGAGAAAGTATATGAAAGCGCGAAGTCGGGGTGTCGGGTAAAGGTGTAGGGAGCGGTTTAAACCGCCGGATAGGAGGGCGGGGCAAAACCATTGGGGAAACGTAAGCCTGGAGATCGCAGAAAATAAGCCGCCGTTGCGTATCCTTTATTTTGTTTCGTTATAAAAAAAAGTATAATCACCCCCATTCAAAAACAATCCGAGGCCTGCCAAATGAACGTAACCGTTATCAATCACCCCCTTGTCCGCCACAAACTCACGCTCATGCGCGAGGCCGATTGCAGCACTTACAAATTCCGCACCCTCACTACCGAGCTGGCGCGCCTGATGGCTTACGAAGCCAGCCGTGATTTTGAAATTGAAAAATACATTATCGACGGCTGGTGCGGTCAAATTGAAGGCGACCGCATCAAGGGCAAAACCTTGACCGTCGTCCCGATTTTGCGTGCCGGTTTGGGTATGCTCGACGGCGTGCTCGACCTGATTCCGACTGCCAAAATCAGCGTGGTCGGATTGCAGCGCGACGAAGAAACGCTCAAACCCGTTTCCTATTTTGAAAAATTCGTGGACAGCATGGACGAACGCCCCGCGCTGATTATCGACCCCATGCTCGCGACCGGCGGCTCTATGGTGGCTACCATCGACCTGTTGAAGGCGAAAGGCTGCAAAAATATCAAAGCGTTGGTACTCGTTGCCGCGCCCGAAGGCGTCAAAGCCGTCAATGAAGCACATCCCGACGTTACCATCTACACCGCCGCCCTCGACAGCCATCTGAACGAAAACGGCTACATCATCCCCGGCTTGGGAGATGCGGGCGATAAGATTTTCGGTACGCGCTGATTCGTGATTTGAGGTCGTCTGAAACTGAATGTATGGGTTTCAGACGACCTTTTTACAAGGTATTTTTTCGTTGAAAATCCCATGTTAGAAAGGACAACCATGAGCTTCCAAGACAACCTCGCCGCCATGCCCGACATAGGTCATTTGAGCGGACTCGACATCCTTGACGCACAAGGCAAAGCCGTCCATCACATCCCCAATGCGCCCGGCAAGCAAGGCTCGCTGAAACTCTACAACGCTTTGGCATTGAATTTCGGCGGCAAGCTCGATGCCGCCGCCGCTGCACAGGGTTTGGATTGGTTTGCCGAACATGTTGCCGATGCGCAAGCCAATCCGGGCAAGCATCCCAATATCGATCTGCTGTTGCAAGTGAAAAACGAAAACCTCAGATTGCTTCTAAAGCCGGTTAACGCTTAAACATCAGCTAATCGAAAGGTCGTCTGAAAACAGAAATCCTGTTTTCAGACGACCTTTTTTTCATGAAACCGTTTTGTTATAAATAAAATTGTTATATTATAACCAATCAAATTTCTACCCGATACATTTGGAGAACCCATGAAAAAAACCGCATTGTTCATCGCATCCGCGCTCCTGTTCAGCACAACCGCCCAAGCACACCGCGTCTGGGTCGAAACCGCCCATACACACGGCGGCGAATATCTGCAAGCCGAATTGGGCTACGGCGAGTTCCCCGAACTCGAACCCATCGCCAAAGACCGCCTGCACATTTTCAGCAAGCCCATGCAGCTGATTACCGAAAAAGGCAAAGAAAATCTGATTCAAAAAGGGACGTACAACTACCAGTACCGCAGCAAACTCCCTGTCAAAGACGGCAGCTACCTCGTTACTGCCGAATACCAACCGACCTTCTGGTCTAAAAACAGCGCAGGCTGGAAACAGGCGAGCATCAAAGAAATGCCTGACGCCAGCTATTGCGAACAAACCCGAATGTTTGGTAAAAACATCGTCAACGTCGGCCACGAAAGCGCAGACACTGCCGTCATCACCAAGCAAGTCGGACAACATCTGGAAATCGTTCCGCTGGACAACCCCGCCAACGTCCACGTCGGCGAACGCTTCAAAGTCCGCGTCCTTTTCAACGGCGAGCCGCTGCCCAACGCCACCGTTACCGCCACATTTGACGGTTTCGACACCAGCGACCGCAGCAAAACCCACAAAACCGAAGCCCAAGCCTTCTCCGATACTACGGACGACAAAGGCGAAGTAAGCATCATCCCCCTGCGTCAAGGCTTCTGGAAAGCCAGCGTAGAACACAAAGCCGATTTCCCCGATCAAAGCGTGTGCCAAAAACAGGCGAACTACACCACCCTGACCTTCCAAATCGGTCATACGCATCATTAATATCTAATAATAAGGGTCGTCTGAAAACCTGAACTGGCCCCCAAATCTTGGACACTCATAAAAGCCTATTCAGGCGCTCTGTG
>CAJZEA010000141.1:0-4289 GCA_915066515.1 uncultured Neisseria sp.
TCTTTGAGCTAAGGCGAGGCAACGCCGTACCGGTTTAAAGTTAATCCACTATATTCCCCCTATCCGATATATCCCAAGTATTGCATCCAATGCATCTCCACAATAAAAACCAAACTCAATAAAGGCGAGGTTTGCAGACTATCGCTTGCTATCCCCAAATTTCCGTTCTCAAATAGGAAATCTTTGAAGCAAAAGGATTGGCTTTACACCAAACGTACAGCCTTATCCCATCCACTCAAATTTTAAAAGCACCATTTTCCAGAACACTGAAAACAAGGCGAGAATTTCTTTCATCCAAATCCATTCATTTTCCCCTGCCCTTTTCACTGTCTCCGGCTTCATCGCCCTCACCAGCTGCAAAGTTCGTCCGTCATTATTTCCTTAACATCATCCCCACCTTGCAGCACCAAACATTAATCCCCCGCCCCTCAAAATCGGTATTTTGTTGATTCGTGATATATCTTTACTTAATTTCAATTAGCTTTGCGTAAATCAAATCCACTGTTTTCAAAAGAACAAATAGCACTTTATTGATAATGAGTATTGTGTTTTCATATATGAACGAGACAAGCCTTCTTTTCTCTGTTAAGGTAGGGCTTTCTGTCAGTTTATGCTGACCCCGATAGACTAAATCCGGAGTAACTTGATGAAATCCAATCTGAAATTAATCGTTCCCGCCGTCCTTATCGCTACCGCGCTGTCTGCATGCGGCAGCTCCGGCTCTAAATCTAAACCGGAAACTGCTCCGACTCCTACTGCGCAACAATCCGCTCCCGCGCCTGAAACGCCTAAAACCATGGAAGTCAATAATATTGAACGCACCAAGGAAGTGGCTTACAAATGCGGACCAAACGGTACTGATCCTTTGAATGTCATGTACGGCTTCCAAGGTGATGAGCCTGTGATTGCCCAAGTGAAATACCAAGGCCAGCTGACTCCGGGTCTTTCCCGCATTGTCGGCACCGGCAATGATGTCAATGGCTTCTGGGGTGAAGGCGTGGCATGGATTGCCAACCGCGCCAACTATGCCAACATCGACAAAGTGGACGGTAATATGCTGACTATCCGTCAACAAACTGTCGTCAACGGTCAAAACCAAGTCGTGGACAACATCATCACCAAGTCCTGCGTATTGGACCAAACCGCTACGGCACAATTGAACAAAGCACCTGCCAAACCTGCTAAGGGTAAAGGCAAAGCGAAGAAATAAAGACGTTTTATAAAGCGAAAGGTCGTCTGAAAACTTGAAATCGGGTTTTCAGACGACCTTTTTACATCGTCGGCTGTCTTTCTGCATGATTCGGTAAACGGATACCGCGACACCACAAACAGCCTGCCTTAGCGCCGGCTCTCTACGATTGCCCCACACTATCGGCTCAAGGCTGCACACATATCAAGTCGTTTCTTACCACCAGTAATACGGCCGATAAAACGGAAATCCCCACTCGTCGTAATAGCGGTAATAGCGTGCTTCGCGCAGCTGTTGTTGGGAAATATAATTTTGCCATGCCATCTTATAGCAGGCTTGGAACATCGGGTCGGACACTTTGTCAATGTATTTCAGGCGGAAGGCTTTTTGTTCTGCACTGGGCGTGCCGACTTGCTCCGCCTGCTCGAACTGTTTGCGCATCAGTTTGGCAGTCTCCGGATCGCATTCGGCAGCCAGACTGACTTGAAGGTTCTGTTCATAACGTCTTTGCGCGCGTTCGCGGGCGGCTTTTTGTTCGGGCGTAGTGGCACAAGCGGTCAGGGTTGCCACGATGCACAGTATCAGGGAAGCTCGAATGGGAGACATGATTTTTCCTTTTTATATCAAGGGATAGGGATAATGTACGCCTTTTGCGGCAAATTGTGAAGCCTGTCGTACCGTCCGTGTTCAGCCGACAAAACGGCAAAGCCCGGCTAAAACAAACCGTACCACCTGACAAGAGGTCGTCTGAAAAGTGAAGGGCCATTTTCAGACGACCTCATATCTCGCCCTGCTCTTTTTATAGTGGATTAACTTTAAACCGGTACGGCGTTGCCTCGCCTTGCCGTACCGGTTTAAAGTTAATCCACTATAGTGATTTCGCCATATTCATTGAAGAAGCCCTTAGCGATACAATATCGCACCATATCCAATCGAATCGAGGTCGTCTGAAAAATTGAAAAGGGATTGATATGACGGCAAATCATCACGAAGAAACACCAAGTGGGCAACAGCAGCCGACCAGCCGCCACAAGCGTCGGCACGAACGCCTGCACGCGCCACCGTTTTGGCAGGCGGACAGGCCGTATCTGCACGAACACCATATTTCCGATGCGCGCTTCCGCAGGCTGGGCTATATCATGGCGATGTTGGCGGGCGCAATCAACGCAGGCGGTTTCTTTGCGTTTTCACGTTATACGTCACACGTTACCGGCTCGATGTCGATGCTGGCAGACGCTGTTTATCTGCGCGAATGGTTAACGGCGGCGGTGGCTTTGATCAGCGTGTTGTGTTTCATTGTCGGCGCAGCGCATTCGGGCTGGGTGGTTTTGTGGACGCAGCAGAAGCGGTTTCGCGGCAGCTTCGGTTTTTCCATGTGGCTGGAAGCGGTTTATCTGCTGATATTCGGCTTGTTCGGTCTGACGACATCGAAGTGGAACATCGGGGACGGGAATTTGGTTTTCCCGTCATTGGCTTTGTTTTTAATGTGTTTCATCATGGGGATGCACAATACGGTGATGACGCTTTTGTCCGGCGGCGCCATCCGTTCGACGCATATGACCGGTACGGCGACCGACTTGGGCATCGAGCTTTCGCGTGCGCTGTATTATTCGAAAAAACATCATCCGCGCCTCCCGCATGTGCATGTCAACAAACCGAAGATGTGGCTGCTGAACGGCTTGATGTGGGCATTTCTGCTGGGCGGCGTCGTGGGTGCTTGGGGCTACCACAAAATCGGACACCATTTCGCGCTGCCGGTATCCGCCGTCTTGTTCATCTTGGGCGCGGGGTCTGTGGGCTATGATGTGAAAGTGCGCTTGAAATTTGCGCTGGCGGGATGGTATCGGCGGCATCGTGCGAAACAGCGTTAAAAAGCACTATCGCGGCAAATCCGCATACCGCCATGCCAATTATCGTCTTTCAGTGAACCAAATCGCTTTTCTTTTGCCCAATCAAATAGATACTCCTGCTTGATGACAACCCCTTCAAATCTAATCTTTTGTTTTGAATGAAAAACACCTTAATCAAGGCTGCCGCGTCGCGTTATCCCTGAAACGCGCAGGCAATGAACGGACAGCGATTGGATTAATGGTGATATGAGTCATGGCGGGAACCATCCTCTCCTCCAACTGATTTTCAGACGACCCCAGCGTCGTTGTCGAAAGGACACCTCAATGAAATTCTTGAAATCCCTGACCGTTGCCGCGTTGGCAATCCCTTTGGCGCTGACCGGCTGCGTAACCGACCCTGTAAGCGGACAACGCAACACCAGCAAAACCGCCATGTACGGCTTAGGCGGCGCGGCAGTATGCGGCATCGTCGGCGCACTGACCCACGGCGGCAAAGGCGCGCGCAATTCCGCGTTGGCGTGCGGCGCGATTGGCGCGGGCGTAGGCGGCTACATGGACTATCAAGAGAAAAAACTGCGCGAAAACCTGAAAAACACCAACATCGAAGTAGAACGCCAAGGCAACCAAATCAAGCTGGTGATGCCTGAAAACGTCACCTTCGCCACAGGCAGCGCGGCATTGAGCGATCAGGCGCGAAACGCTTTGGCGACCGCCTCCGAAACACTGGTGCAATACCCCGACACGACTTTGACGATTAACGGTCATACCGACAACACCGGCAACGACGCCATCAACGAACCACTGTCCCGCAACCGCGCACTTGCCGTTGCCGATTACCTGCAATCCCGCGGCGTGAACGGCTCGCGCCTGACCACCGCCGGCTACGGCTCACGCCACCCGATCGCGTCTAACGCCACAGCCGAAGGCCGCGCCCAAAACCGCCGCGTCGAGATTTTGATCAATCCCGACCAAAACGCCATCAACGCGGCGAAACAGCAAATGTAAGCTATCCGTCTGAGGATAAAGTTAAAGGTCGTCTGAAATCCGATTTTGGGTTTCAGACGACCTTTTTTCATAACGGCATCGGCTTGCCGGTTTTGTCACCTATTCATCAGGTTTTCGGTTGAATGCCTCATCACTAAGGCCAAAAGCAAAACAAGCCTTTGATTTTTCAGACGACCTTAAACCATTCCACCAATATAGTGGATTAACTTTAAATCAGGACAAGGCGACGAAGCCGCAGACAGTAC
>CAJZEA010000142.1:0-4255 GCA_915066515.1 uncultured Neisseria sp.
TCTTTGAGCTAAGGCGAGGCAACGCCGTACTGGTTTAAAGTTAATCCACTATATTATGAAACTAAAGCCGAATGTGGCGACTTTCTTATTGAATTATATCGTTTTTATTCGGTTGAGGACGTTAGCTTTGATTAAGGTGGGAGAAAGAAGCATTAAGGTTGTATGGATAATAAGGATATCAGCGTATGGCGGTATGAAGTCGGGAAAATCTGCGATATAGCATATATATAGTGTAGAATGCTGTTCGGACGACCCTTCAGACGGATTTTTCTGCAAAGTAAAAAGGTTAAGAATATTTGGATATTCGCTCCCTATTTAATCGATAACGAATTCTGGAAAAAACAATGAAAACCTTGAAATTTACCAAAATGCACGGTTTGGGCAATGATTTTATGGTGGTAAACGGTATCGGGCAGGATTTTGATCCGCTGACTGCGCCGCTTGCCGAATGGTCCGACCGTTTTAGAGGGGTGGGCTTCGATCAGTTGCTGTTGGTAGAAAAACCGTCTTCCGATGCGGTGGATTTCCGTTATCGTATATTCAATGCGGACGGCAGCGAGGTGGAGCAGTGTGGCAATGGTGCGCGCTGTTTTGCCCGATTTGTGGCGGATAAAGGCTTGACCGATAAAAAGGAAATTTTGGTGGAAACGGCTAAGGGTGTGATTATTCCCAAGCTGTTGGACAATGGTTTGGTGACCGTGAATATGGGCAAACCGCGCTTTACGTCGTCTGAAATTCCGTTTGTACCGGTTCCTGACGAAGCGGATGATGCTTTGACGCATATGGTGATGGTCGGTCTGGAGACGGTGCAGGTCAGTTGTGTGAATATGGGCAATCCTCATGCTGTGATCGTGGTGGAGGATGTACAGACTGCGCCCGTGGCTCATTGGGGTGAAGCCATTGAGTCGCATGAGCAGTTTCCGGAACGTGTCAACGTCGGCTTTATGCAGATTGCCGATAGGGAATCTATCCGCCTGCGCGTATTTGAACGCGGCGTGGGTGAAACGCAGGCTTGCGGTACGGGGGCTTGTGCGGCTGTGGTTGCGGGCGTCCGTTTGGGGCTGTTGGCAGAAGGTGTGCCTGTGAAGGTTTCGCTGCCGGGCGGGGATTTGTTTATTACTTGGTCGCATGGTGAGGACGTTTTGATGACCGGGCCTGTTCAAACGGTTTTTGAAGGCGAGTTGCAGTATTCATGATTTGGACGAATTTGGATTTTCTCGCCGTTGTTGCTTATGGACTGGTGTTTTTTGGATTGATTTTCCGCGCTGAAATGTTCCAGTGGTTTTGGGCTTCGGTTGTTTTGTGGCTGGGCGTGTCGATTTTGGGATCGCAGCTTTTGCCGGGAATGTGGGGGATTACCCATGTCGGTCCGTTGTTTGTCCCGCATTTTTATCTGACTTTTGCCAGTGTGTTTTTCTTTGCTTTTCATTGGAAAAAGCAGGCGGATACTGATTTTTGGCAGGCGGATTTGCAGCATCCGTTTTTGAGCGTGTTTGCCGTCAGCAATGTATTGATGACTTTGGCTTTTGTGTCGATTGCCGCGATATTGTATTTTCTGATGCCGGGCCGTTCTTTGGCTTTTGCGTTCCCGGCTTTGTTGAAACTGTACGCGCTCAAGCCTGTTTATTGGTTTGTTTTGCAGCTTGTCATGATGGCGGTTTTTTATCTGCACCGCAGAAGTATTGCCAAGCAGTCGCCGGCGGTGTTCAGTAAAGCGCAACTCAGACTGGGCTGGCTGATGGCTTTGGTCATGCAGACTTTAGTCACGGGGGCGATAGTCGGAGAAATCGGACTTCATTAGGACGCATCAAGCCAAACAACCAAAAGTTATAAATAAAGAAACATTCGATATTGGTTTTTCAGACGACCTGTCTTTAATATACAGGTCATATCACATCAAAATCTGGAGTAGAAAATGAAGATTGCAAACAGCATCACCGAGCTGATCGGCAACACCCCGTTGGTCAAATTAAACCGTCTGACTGAAGGTTTGAAAGCCGAAGTCGCCGTCAAACTGGAATTTTTCAATCCCGGCAGCAGCGTGAAGGACCGCATTGCCGAAGCAATGGTTGAAGCCGCCGAAAAAGCGGGCAAAATCGGTAAGGATACTGTAATTGTGGAAGCGACCAGCGGCAATACGGGTATCGGTTTGGCAATGGTGTGCGCGGCGCGCGGCTACAAGCTGGCAATCACGATGCCTGAAAGCATGAGTAAAGAACGCAAAATGCTGCTGCGTGCGTTCGGTGCGGAATTGATTTTGACTCCTGCGTCCGAAGGTATGGCAGGGGCGATTGCAAAAGCACAAGCCTTGGTGGACGAGCATCCCGATACTTATTTCATGCCGCGCCAATTCGATAACGAGGCGAACCCGCAAATCCACCGCGAAACGACCGCCGAAGAAATTTGGCGCGATACTGACGGTAAAGTTGATATTTTTGTGGCGGGTGTCGGTACGGGCGGTACGGTTACCGGCGTGGGTGAAGTGTTGAAAAAATACAAACCCGAAGTCAAAGTCGTTGCCGTCGAGCCTGAAGCTTCTCCGGTGTTGAGCGGTGGCGAAAAAGGTCCGCACCCGATTCAAGGTATTGGCGCCGGCTTTATCCCTACCGTGTTGAATACCAAGGTATATGACAGCGTTTCCCAAGTTCCGAACGAAGCGGCGTTTGAAACCGCCCGCGCGATGGCGGAAAAAGAAGGTATTTTGGTCGGTATTTCTTCCGGTGCGGCAGTATGGAGCGCGCTGCAGCTTGCCAAACAGCCTGAAAACGAAGGCAAACTGATTGTCGTGTTGCTGCCTTCTTATGGCGAACGCTATCTTTCTACGCCTCTGTTTGCCGATTTGGCATAATAGGGTTGGGAGAAAATAAGTGATGAAAAAGACCGCTTCGGCGGTCTTTTTTGCGGTCTTGCGGCATGGTGTGGCGCAAAAATGGATTTAAACCACCATATCGTGTAAAGATTGGAATGTAAGGCGAAAGTTGTTGTAATTCAGTCAACAGAAAAAGTCAGATTGATATAGAATTTGGTTATCTGGATAATCCTGATTATAATGGTAGACATGAAAAAATATATCCCCATCTTATTTGCGTTGGCGGCACTTGCCGGTTGTGAGACCATTTATGTCCCAAGCTTGCAAGAAGTGCCTGTCCGTCCGACTAATGTTAAGCCTAATGTTAAAACGACTAAGGGTGAAAAATCTGCGGCGTTCAGTTTGGCTTCTTCGCATTGGAGTGATGTTTCAAAAATCCGCGATGAGGCGACGCGTTTGAGCTATCAGGTCAGCCAAGGAAAAATGACCAAAGTTCAAGCTGCCCAATATCTGAACAAGTTCCGCATTCAGCTTGTTGGCCGTAATGTCGTGGATGACAGCGTATATGAGGTTTATCTGCGTTCTGCCGTTGACAGCCAACGAGGCGAAATCAATACCGAACAATCCAAGCTGTATATCCAAAACGCCTTGCGCGGATGGCAGCAACGCTGGAAAAATATGGGTAACAAACCTTCTAACCCGGCATTTACCAACTTCCTGATGGAAGTCATGAACATGACTCCGTTGAAATAAGTTTCTCATTTCAAACAAAAGGTCGTCTGAAAATTTTCAGACGACCTTTTTGTTTTGAATGTCGATATTTATGATGTTTTACGCAGCAGCTTCTCAGTTGCCAGTCTTGCCCGCTCTTTGATGTCTTCCGTCAGATAAGTTTTCATCTGGCTGTACACCAAAGTAATGACGGCAATGTCGTCGCTGAATCCCAAAGGGCCCAGCAGATCGGGAATACTGTCGATAGGGCTGAGGAAGTAAACCAATGCGCCGACGATAATCATTTTGGCGCGTCTGGGGGTGTGAGGGGAGTCCCAAAGATAATACAGCGCATACAACTGGCGTACGATGGGTTCGCCCAACCGGCCTGCAAAACGGGCGAGTTTATTGAGGAAACCTGTTTTATCCAAATTGCGCCTTCTGAATTTGGGGATAAAGTTTTCCGGATCGGAAGACTGGGTGTATTGTTTTTCTTCGGAATGTTTCATAACAAGCCTCACAGTAATTGAGTGGGAAGGGTTTGTCGTAATGCGGGCAAAGTATAAAACGGAGTAAGGCAAAGAAATGTCAGTATAGTGCAGTTTTGTGATAGGCGCTGAAGAGGTCGTCTGAAACATACCGATTGCGGGCGTTGAATGTAATGTTTTTGCGGTTCGATTTATATTCGAATTTTGTGGTTATTGGATGATAAAAATAATATTTATTTCTATTTAT
>CAJZEA010000143.1:0-4232 GCA_915066515.1 uncultured Neisseria sp.
CCCGCCAGCAGTAACAGTCCCGCCGCCAGATTTTCGCGCAACGGCGCTTCGCCCGCGTCCTGCCGGTAGCCGCGTTTGAACAACGCCTCGCCCGAAGTGTCGAGGAAAATCTGCACCTCGCGCTCGCCGACGAAGGCGTGCACGCGCACGTCGGGGCGGGCTTTGTCCACGCTGGGACGGATGCCGCAGGCTTCGCGGAAGGCGTCGCACAGGGCGTCTTTGATTTTCAGGCCGACGAAATCAAGGCTTTTGACGTTGGCGCGTTTGCCTTCCTCTTTGACTTTGAACGTCTGTTCGGGTGCGAACCAGGCCGCCCAGTCGATGTTTTTCACCAGTTTGTAGATGTCGTGCTCGTTGCGGTAGCCGCCTTTGGCCAGCCGCAGCAGCACGCGGCTGGCCACGCGCGACCAGAGGTTGACGCGGTAAACCTGTTCCATCGCGCCCCGGCAGGACACGCCGCCGTCGGCGCTTCGGACGTCGGTGCAGCCCAAGGCTTGCAGCTCGGCGGCCAACGGCTCTTCCAGCCCGCGCGGGCAGGTGGTGAAAAGGGAATATGCGGTCATGATGTGTTTTCTCCGCTTGCCGTCCAGGCCGTCTGAACGGGAATTTTGGAATCGGGCCGCCGTTTTCAGACGGCCTGCTGCTGCCCCTTACAGGCCGAACAGTGCTTTGTCGCCCTTGCCTTCGCGTATCAACACCGTGCCGTCGGTCATGTCGATGACGGTGGTCGGCTCGGTGCCGCACCAGCCGCCGTCAATCACCAAATCGACGCTGTGTTCGAGACGGTCGCGGATTTCGTAAGGGTCGGTCAGCGGCTCGTCGTCTTCGGGCAGCATCAGGGTGCAACTGAGCAGCGGCTCGCCCAATTCCTGCAACAGGCTCAAGGCGATGGTATTGTCGGGCACGCGCAGGCCTATGGTTTTGCGTTTCGGGTGCAGCGTGCGGTTGGGGACTTCTTTGGTCGCTTGCAGGATGAAGGTGTAGCTGCCGGGGGTGGCGGCTTTGAGCTGGCGGAATTGGGCGTTGTCGACTTTGGCGTAAGTGCCCAATTCGCTCAAATCGGCGCACATGAGGGTCAGGTGGTGTTTCAAATCGATTTTGCGGATGGCGAGGATGCGTTCCATCGCGGCTTTGTCGCCGAGTTTGCAGCCGAGCGCGTAGCAGGAGTCGGTGGGGTACACGATGACTCCGCCGCTGCGGACGATGTCGGCGGCTTGTTTGATCAGGCGTTCCTGCGGGTTGTCGGGGTGGATGGCGAAGAATTGTGCCATGGCGGTTTTCCTTTTGGCAGTTTGTGTTGCGGATATTTTAAAACCGATGGTTTGAAATGACAAAAGGTCGTCTGAAAATACGGTTTCGGAACGGAAACTGCGTTTTCAGGCGACCATTAGGATTGTTAAATGTCAGGGGAGGGAGCAGCCTTCAGGTAAATAAATTCGGCAGTTGCTCATGCTAGAATCAGCTTTACACTTCGCCAATGCGGCAGCCTCTGCCGTTCCTTTTTCTGTACCAATATAAAAAGACTTCCATTTACCTGAATTAAGTTCCTTACCTTCGGCTCCAGCAATACATCCATTCCTAACCCATGAAACTATTTTGCATGAACCTTGAGGATCTCTTTTCTTGCATTCAGCCAGAGCATTTTTCTTCGCGTTAGACAAAGAGTCCTGATCTAATACGCCGCTTGCGTAACCTGTATTCAAATTCATAGCTACGGCACCGTATTTAGAAGGCAGATAAATGATAGTAGTCTTAGTAGGTCTGCCTACTTGGCCATTATTCATAGAACCGTTGTAATATGGATCGTTTGCCAAAATAGGGGCCATACAATGAGGGTCTCCGGAAGGACCGCCGCCAATGCCGGGCGAACAGGCAAAGGAGATGGCGGAAGACGCGCCAAGAAAAAGGGTTAAAACAAATTTATTCATAAAGGGATTCCTCATTTATTTTTCTTGGGATCAATCACATCTTTGTTGTCAGAGGCTTGTCTTAAAGCCGATTGTCTTTGTAATTCCATGATAATGATATTAGACACGGAATTTTTTGATGTCAATATTCTATGTATATTGGGATTAGAAGTTTGGTTTGAGGATAGTTTGTTGCTGCATGGTATTCAGCTAAAGAGGCACTATAATTGAATATCGGATTTTGAACACGACTCAGGGTTCGGGACGCAACCACATCCAGACAGCGACGCAGCCGCAGCCCAATGTGGACGCCGCTCCTATCCACCATTTTTCGGGAAACCGCCAAAACATGAAGATGCAGGATAAGCTCATCATGCTGATGGCGAAGATTTTGGCTTTGCGCGGGACGGCGCCGTTGTTTTCCCAGTTTTGTATCATGGGGCCGAAATAGCGGTGTTGGTGCAGCCAGCGGTGGAAGCGGGGCGAGGCTCTTGCCCAGCAGGCGGCGGCAAGGATGATGAAGGGGGTGGTGGGCATAATCGGCAGAAAAATGCCGATGATGCCTAAGAGAAAGGAAACTGCGCCGCAAAAGATGAGTAAGTAGCGAATCATGTTGTTTTGTTGGAAATCTTATTCGGATGCTTTGGTTTTGCCGTGATCAAACGGGCAGCGGGGAATATCGAGCTTGTCCCAGCCTTCGTGTCCCATTTTTTCAAGTAGGGCGATGTTGCGCTCGAAAATGGCGGAGGCGTCGGGGAAGGCTTGTGCGGCTTTGGCGATGCTGTCTTCGCGGATAAGGTGCAGGGTGGGGTAGGGCGAGCGGTTGGTGTAGTTGCCGATGTCGTCTGAATCCGTGCCTTCAAATTGGAAATCGGGATGAAACGGGGCGATTTGGACAATGCCTTCCAAACCGTTGTCCACAACGGCGGCATCGGCAATGTCGAGCATTTGGTTGAAGGTGTCGAAGTCGGGGAAGAGGGTCGGGTGGACAAGCAGGGTGGTTTCCAGCTCGTCGGCGGGCGTATCGCCCAAAAGCTGCAATTCGCGGTCCAGGTCTTCGAGGAAACCGTCCAGATGGCGTGCTTGGCTGACGCTGATGCGCACGAGGTTTTTGACGTGCGGCGCTTTGGCGAAGGGGCAGAGGTTGAGTCCGATGACGGCTTTTTCGAGCCATTGGCGGGTGTGGTCGGTTACGGTGGCGGAGTCAGGGGTAGTCATGCGGGGATTCGGATTTGATTTAATTAAAAATAGTTCTCAAGTATAGCATGAAATTCTCTGTTCTCAGGATATCGCCGTTAGGACGGAAAAAGGTCGTCTGAAAATGAAAACGCTGAGAAATACAGGGTTTACGTTTTCAGACGACCTTTGCGTTTTGCCTTTAATCGGGGATGAGGTGTCCCAGCGGTAGGGCGGTTGTGTTCTTGATTTCTTTCAACACGAAGCTAGACTGCGCGTCTTGTACGCCGTGGTGAGACAGGAGTGTGTCCAAAACGAAATGGGAAAACGAGTTCATATCGGTAAAAAACGCATGGAGCAGGTAGTCGGTTTCGCCGGTCAGGGCGAAGCAGCTCAATACTTCGGGCCATTCTTGCACCGATTGCGCAAAGTCTTCACGCGCATCTTTTGCTTTGCTGATGGAAACGCGGATAAATGCCTGCAAGCCCAAATGGACGGCTGCGGGGGAGAGCAGGGCGGCATATTGGCGGATGATGCCCGCGTCTTCCAATTGCTTCAGGCGGCGCAGGCAGGGGGAGGGGGAAAGCGCGATCCGCTCGGATAATTCGACATTGGTCAATCTGCCGTTTTCTTGTAGGACTTGTAAGATTTTAAGGTCGGTTTTATCCAAGGTTATCGGTGTCATTTAGTTTGCTCCCTGTTGCTGTATAAGATGGAAATTAGTCGGATAGCGTTCGTGTGAACGCTCAGATTGACCAGTTAGGCAGAGTATATAACAAATAACATTTACTTAACATACAATCAACCAATGAAAAAGTATTTTTGAAAATAATCTGTGTTAAAAAGTATGGATGCAAACAAATTGATTTAATTTCATATCTGCAAACAGGCTTTAGCCAATCCGGGCAAAACGAATGGCAGCCATATAAAAGACGGCTTGCCCAAACCGCCTTTTCAAGCCATAATCGGGGCATGTGCAGGAGAGAGCTACATCAGGTTACATGTAGCCGCCGAAGGCGCAGATGCCCTTAAATCGCTCAGGCAACAGGGACTGCACGTTGAAATAAAACATCTGGAGAGCGGTGCGTTCGCACCCACCGAAGGGGAGAAGGCCGTCTGAACCACCATTCAGACAACCGCGCAAAGCAG
>CAJZEA010000144.1:0-4206 GCA_915066515.1 uncultured Neisseria sp.
AGACAGTACAGATAGTACGGCAAGGCGAGGCAACGCCGTACTGGTTTAAAGTTAAACCACTATATTAGGGCATTTAATGATGTCCAAAACGATATAAAACGAACACAAAAAGGCATGAAATTATGGCAGGAAACGGTCAATATCTCGATTGGGCGCGTGAAGTGTTGCACACCGAAGCGGAAGGCTTGCGCGAAATTGCGGCGGAATTGGATGAAAACTTCGCCCTTGCTGCAGACGCGCTGCTGCACTGCAAAGGCAGGGTCGTCATCACAGGCATGGGCAAGTCGGGACATATCGGGCGCAAAATAGCGGCGACCATGGCTTCGACCGGCACACCCGCGTTTTTCGTCCATCCTGCGGAAGCGGCGCACGGCGATTTGGGCATGATTGTGGACAACGACGTCGTCGTCGCGATTTCCAATTCCGGCGAAAGCGATGAAATCGCCGCCATCATCCCCGCGCTCAAACGCAAAAACATTACCCTCATCTGCATTACCGCCCGCTCCGATTCGACCATGGCGAGCCATGCCGACATCCACATCACGGCGTCGGTTTCCAAAGAAGCCTGCCCGCTGGGACTTGCCCCGACCACCAGCACCACCGCCGTCATGGCTTTGGGCGACGCATTGGCAGTCGTCCTTTTGCGCGCACGCGCGTTCACACCCGACGATTTCGCCTTGAGCCACCCCGCCGGCAGCCTCGGCAAACGCCTGCTTCTACGCGTTGCGGACATCATGCACAAAGACGACGCCCTGCCTGCCGTCCGACTCGGTACGCCATTAAAAGAAGCCATCGTCAGCATGAGCGAAAAAGGCTTGGGCATGCTGGCGGTAACGGACGATCAAGGTCGTCTGAAAGGCGTGTTTACCGACGGCGATTTGCGCCGCCTGTTCCAACAGCGCGACCGCTTTGACGGACTGACCGTCGATGAAATCATGCACCCCTCTCCCAAAACCATCCCCGCCGAACGCCTCGCCACCGAAGCCCTGAAAGTCATGCAGGCAAACCATGTGAACGGGCTTTTGGTAACCGACGCCGACGGCGTGCTGACCGGCGCGCTGAATATGCACGATTTACTGATGGCGCGGATTGTGTAAAGGCGGGCTAACCGTTTTCAGACGACCTTTATGTTAGAATAGGTCGTCTGAAACCTAGCAATCCGCAAGGAAACACTATGCAAACCTTAGACCCCGAGCTGCAACAGCGCGCGGCGCATATCAAGCTGCTGATATTGGATGTGGACGGTGTTTTGACCGACGGCCGCATCTTCATCCGCGACGACGGCGAAGAAATCAAATCGTTCCACACCTTGGACGGGCACGGCTTGAAGATGCTTCAGGCAAGCGGCGTGCAGACTGCGGTTATCACAGGTCGGGACGCGCCCTCCGTCGGCATCCGCGTCAAACAGTTGGGCATAAATTACCACTTCAAAGGCATTTCGGACAAACGCGCCGCCTATGAGGAATTGCGCACACAGGCGGGCGTAGAAGAAGGCGAGTGCGCCTTTGTCGGCGACGACGTGGTCGATTTGCCGGTGATGGTGCGCTGCGGATTGCCGGTTGCCGTTCCCGACGCGCATTGGTTTGCGCTGCAACACGCCGCCTATATTACGAAACACGCGGGCGGCGCGGGCGCGGTGCGCGAAGTGTGCGACCTGATTATGCGCGCGAAAGGTACGCTGGGCGCGGCTTTGAACGAGTACATCAAATGAAAGTAAGATGGCGGTACGGAATCGCATTCCCTTTGGTGCTGGCGGTCGCGCTCGGCGGATTGTCGGCATGGCTGGGACGCATCAGCGAAATCGACATTGAAGAAGTCAAACTCAACCCCAACCAGCCGCAATACACGATGGACGGCATAGACGGGCGGCGGTTTGACGAACAAGGTCGTCTGAAAGAGCATCTGAGCGCAAGAGGAGCGAAACAGTTTCCCGAAAGCAACGACGTACATTTTGAGCTGCCGCACCTCGTCTTCTTCCAAGAAGGCAGCCGGCTTTACGACGTCGGCAGCGACGAAGCCGTATACAATACCCAAACCAAACAACTCCTGTTCAAACACAACGTCGTCCTGACCAAAGCCGCCGATGCCAAGCGGCAGGCGGGCGTCGTCAAAACCGATCTTCTGCACGTCGACACCGAATCGCAATACGCCCAAACCGACACGCCCGTTACCTTCCAATACGGCGAATCGAGCGGCAACGCCGAAGGTCTGACGTATGACCACAAAAAAGGTTTGTTGAACTTCCCATCCAGAGTGAAAGCCACGATTTATGATACAAAAAATATGTAAGGCATGTGTTTTAACCGCATTTTTCGCCACCGCCCCCGCTTACGCCCTGCAAAGCGACAGCAAGCAGCCGATACAGATTGAAGCCGACCAAGGCTCGCTCGACCAAAACAACCAAAGCACCACCTTCACCGGCAATGTCATCATCAAACAAGGCACGCTCAACATCCGCGCCGGCAGCGTCAACGTCTCCCGCAACGACAAAGGCGAACAGTTCATGAAAGCCAGCGGATCACCCGTCCGCTTCAGCCAGACGCTTGACGACAACAAAGGTACGGTTAACGGACAAGCCAACAACGTAACCTACTCCTCCGCCATCAACCTCGTTACCCTGACCGGCAACGCCAAAGTCCAACGCGGCGGCGACGTTGCCGAAGGCGCAGTCATCACCTACAACACCAAAACCGAAGTCTATACCATCAACGGCAGCTCGAAATCAGGCGCCAAATCCGCCGCCAAATCCGGCAGGGTTAGCGTCGTCATCCAGCCGTCCAGCACCCAAAAAAACAAATAACCAATATCTGACAACACAAAAGGTCGTCTGAAAACCAACGCAGCAAAAACCACAAACAACATTTTCAGACGACCTCCGAACCAAGAGTCATTTATGAGCGAAAACACCAGCCGCCTCGTCGTTCAAAACCTGCAAAAAAGTTTCAAAAAACGCCAAGTCGTCAAAAGCTTCTCCCTCGAAATCGAAAGCGGCGAAGTCATCGGCCTGCTCGGCCCCAACGGCGCAGGCAAAACCACCAGTTTCTACATGATCGTCGGACTCATCGCCGCCGATGCAGGCAGCGTTACCCTCGACGGACAAGAACTGCGCCACCTGTCCATACACGAACGCGCCCGCCTCGGCGTCGGCTACCTGCCCCAAGAAGCCTCGATTTTCCGCAAAATGACCGTCGAACAAAACATCCGCGCCATTTTAGAAATCAGCACCAAAGACAAAAGCCGCATCGACGGCGAAGTCGAAAAACTGCTGGCCGACCTCAACATCGGCCACCTGCGCCACAACCCCGCCCCCTCCCTGTCCGGCGGCGAACGCCGACGCGTCGAAATCGCCCGCGTACTCGCCATGCAGCCGCGCTTCATCCTCCTGGACGAACCCTTCGCCGGCGTTGACCCCATTGCCGTCATCGACATCCAAAAAATCATCGACTTCCTCAAATCGCGCGGCATCGGCGTACTCATTACCGACCACAACGTACGCGAAACCCTCAGCATCTGCGACAGAGCCTACATCATCAGCGACGGCACCGTCCTCGCCTCCGGCAAGCCGGACGACTTGGTCAACAACGAACAAGTCCGCTCCGTCTATCTCGGCGAAAACTTCAAATACTGATTTCAAATACTGACCATGACAAACCGCACAATCAATTGTGCGGTTTTAAAATAACAAAGCGTCAGAAAGGTCGTCTGAAAACGTTTTCAGACGACCTTTTGGGTAGGCAGGGTTGAAACTGAACACCACAGAAGATTCAACGGCTTTTATTGGGTCTAAGTATTTCAGGAATATTTCAAGGCTGCTGCGACCTCAAACTTCTGGATTCCCGCCTGCGCGGGAATAACGGCGGAGGTTTGGGCAAAACTTGCTGTTTCCGTTTTCAAACGGCCTTTTGCCCTGTTGGTGTACATTGTAGCGTGGGCTTTGCCCACGATAATGTTGGGTAAAAGAGGCCGTCTGAAATTTTGGGTTTGATTCGTGGGCAAAGCCCACGCTACGGGTTTCAGACGACCTCTGCCATCTTCCTTTTCACATCTCTTCCAATTTCGCAAATTTGGTATCCAGCTCTTTCACGCCCTGTTTGCCGAAGTTGATGGTCAGTCGGGCGGATTCGCCTTTGTCCACGGCATCGATGATGACGCCGGTGCCGAATTTGGCGTGGCGGACGTTTTGGCCGATGCGGAAGCCTGCGTAGG
>CAJZEA010000145.1:0-4205 GCA_915066515.1 uncultured Neisseria sp.
GACTTTGACTGGCTTCATAACGGATTCCTTGTGTGGCGGAATGTCAGACAGCGTCATCTGAAAATGTTCAGACGACCTCGGGGGCTTAAAACCTGTATTTTGCTTTGATGACAAAGCCCCTAAATATCCTCTTCCCAATATCGAATATAGGGAAATCCTAATTTGAAATTACTTTAGAACTTGCCGGTAATCCCTATCCTGATCGTCCTGCCCGGTGCGGGCATGAAGGAGCGGCTAAACGGGTCCATATAGTAGCGGTTGGTCAGGTTGGTACCCACCAACTCGGCTGTAATGTTTTTGTTGATGCGGTAGCGCAGATAGGCATCGACGACGGCCGTGGGGGTCCAACGCATATCTTCTATGCCGTCAGTATAATCTTTGACTTCGTCCACAGCGGTGGCGTAGTGGTCGTTAACCGCCCGTTCGAAGCCGCGCCATGAGTCTACGCGGGTTTTATAGACGTCGCTGTGCCAGTGTAAGCGGGTGCCGACATCCAGTTTGTTTTTCAGGAAACGTGCGCCCAGCTCGGCATCGACCGACCAGCGCGGCTGCATCATGGATGACAGGTAACCATCGATTTTCACGCCGCCGGGGAAACAGGTCGGCGCGCGCAGCAGCGGTTTGCTGCCGCTGCTTTGAACATGCAATCTCAGCACGGTTGACTGTAATCGGTCAGTGAATGCGGCACCTTCGTCGCAGACGTCGTTGCGGATGGTACGGATGAGGCCGAGGCTGCCGTACACCTTGCCGGTATCGAAGCGGGCGGACAATTCCGCGCCAGAACGTATCTGCTTGTCGAATTGTTCGAATTCAAGCTGGTCGTTGCGGTCGATGATGTTTTTGGTGGTGTTGCGGAAATAGTTGATGCGGAAATCGGCCTTGCGCATTTTCGGGAACATTCCGGTCAGGTCGTGGATATAGCCGACCTCGAAATTTTTGCCGCGTTCGGGTTTCCATTGGTAGCCATAGCGGTTTACCGAGGTGGTGTTGAGCTTCGGGCTGATGGGAACACCTACGGTACCCTCGAAAATGCTGGGAAAACGCAGGGTTTGGGTATAGCGCAGGTAGGCGCGGGCATAGTCGGTCAGATTGAAGGTTACCGAAGCGGCGGGTGCCCAGCCGCTGCCTTTCTGCTTCAGCGCCTGCTGCTTCTGCGCCGGGGTCAGCGGGGTTCTGTAAGTAACGTCGCCTGCAAGTTCGCCTGAACCCTCGGCCGTAAAGTTCTGAAATTTATTTACAAAACGCGGGCTGCTGGGATCAGCCGGATTATAGGCGGGGTTCTCGACACGGGTCAGCACTTTGGGATTGTTCAATACCGGATGGTCGGCCATATTCAGCTTGCCGTATTGGTCTTTGGTCCAATCGAAACGTGCTTGAGTAACATACACTGGTATACCCATACCGTCAGATCCTTCGGGAATGATTTTGGCAGATGCATCCAACATGTCTTGTGTCGGTTCGCATGTAGGAGACATGATGCAGGCATTGGCTTTTTGGTAGGCTTCGTAATCTTTTTTCGTTGCCACAACTTCGGCTCTATATCGAAGCCCCCTGTGGGCTTCCAATTCACCGCCGTTGTCTAAGAATTTTTTGACACTGTCGTCTTGCAGGGAGAAGTTGGTATAGCGCGCGCCTGCGGTCAGCGTCAGCCACGGGCGCGGCTCGAAGCGGAAATTGAAGCCGAGGTTGTATTCGCGCCGCCTGCCGTTGCGCGGGTAGGTGATAGTATCAAGAAATGAACTGGGATAGATCAAGTTTTGATCAAATTCCTTTTTGTAGCGGTTGCCATATAAATCGGCAAATTCGTTATGCGTTGCCAGTTTTTCGTTCTGGAAGTCGCCCAATACGGTCAGTTCAAGATTGTCGCGCAGCTTCATGCGGTTGGAGAAATTGAAGCCGTTGCGGTTGTTGGTGGCGTAGAGCGCCTGCGCCTGGCGGGTATTGAAGCGGCCGTCGGTATTCGGCAGACCTTCGTCCAAACCGGGCCTTTTGCGAAGGCCTTGAATCCAGTCGTCGGCAGCCGTATCCCATCCCTCGTCGGTCCAAGCGATATCGCCGGGGACGCCGCCGGAGGAATTGGTTTTGGAGCGGGTGCGGGTGGCCCATAGCGAGGCGTTCAAATCAATCCAGCGGCTGCCCTCGGGTTTCCACGAATAGTCGATATTGTAGGCACGCTGCTTGACCCACGCCTGCGGCCATTCGGCGATTTTGTTTTGGGAATCGACATTATCACCTTGGAAACCGCCGCCGCTGAGGATACGCGAGGGCATGACCTCGCCGAAGGTCGAGTGCGTATGGCGCAGGCCGAATTTGATGCTCTGGTTGTTCGGCAGGCGGAAGGTGGTTTTACCCAGCCAGGATTCGGTTTCCAGCGAAGTATTGGCCACCTCGCCGCCCGGCGTATAGAAGAGGCCGATAATGGGGGCTTCGGGGCTGAGTTCCTTTATTCCCTGTTCTTGCAGCCTGCGGAGGTTCTCGGCATTGTCGATAGAGTAGAAGCCGTAGCGGTGCGCGCCTTTTTTGCCTGAAAAGTAATTGCCCTTGTTGCGGTAGGCATAGGTGAGTATGGCATCGAAATTATCCTGTTTGGTCGCAGCGGCGATGCGGTAGGCCTTGTCTTCCGAAAATTTATGCTTGCCGCCGAAGCGCGGGGTCAGTCTGTCGGAATCGTCGGCATAAAACCGCCAGTATCCGCCCATTACATTTAAAGGATTCTCCAAGGTACGGTAATCCACGTTTTCGGCATAGGTGGCTTTACGCGGCTTGATGGAATTGTTGCTGGTTTCCGCCTTGATTTCCACGCCGTATTTCTGACCTTCGGGCACGATGTCGTTTGCCTCGAGGGTTTTCAGCGCCACCGAACCGCCGATACCGCTTTTGACTTCGCGGTTGAACGACGGGCCTTTTTCCACATACACGCTGCTGATGATATTGGGATCGACATAGTTGCGGTTGTTTGCGCCGAACATGCCGCGCCAGACGGTAATCGCCTGCTCGGTGCCGTCGATGGTAACGGGGATGCGGCCCTGCCCCTGCACGCCGCGGATGTTGGGATCGAGCGCGCCGCTGTTGCGCGCCTCGCCGCTGTAGACACCGGGCAGGCCGCTGAAGAGGTCGGATACGGTGTTGCCTTTGAAGGTTTCGACATCCTCCTTGCCTTTGTAGAGGTTGACGATTTCGCGGGTATAAACTCGGCTTTTACCGATTTCATCTTTATTGCGTGTGCCTTTGACGGTAACGGGATCGAGAATGACGGTCGGCGTATTATCGGCAGCATAAATGATGGGAGAGAAACCGATGGCGGCGATGCAGGCGGCAAGGGTGTTGACTTTGACTGGCTTCATAACGGATTCCTTGTGTGGCGGAATGTCAGACAGCGTCGTCTGAAAGTTTTCAGACGACCTCGGAAAGGTTTTGCCGCAAACAGATTGAATAATATTTAATGATTTTGATTATTATTTGTATATTTTTTTGAGATTTTAACAAGTTTTTAAGCGCATGCAAACATTTGCCAGATATATCCGCATTCAATAGTTAAAATGATTTAAAAACTTATTCCGTTGTTTAACATAAAAATATTCCATTTTTATATAACCCATATAGGCAAACAAGAAATTCAAAAATAAAAATTGCCTGAATATGTCTTATCAGCCGGTCAAAACACTTTCTTACCATTCAAACGAAAAGTCCTAACCAAGCCCATAAGACATTTTCAGACGACCTTTTTAGCTACCTACTTTGGGTTCTTTTTCTCATGTGGCTCAAACTGCTCAAGCAGTTTGCGCTTTTATCCTATGAAGAGAATAATGACTTCCATCCATCATCTATACACACGAGGGCAGGCATGAACTCTTTTACATCATTGTTAAACCATCCCGATATTTCTTTTCTTCCGATTCCAGACAGTATTAAAGTCGATAATCCGGCGACGGGCGAGACTTTGGCGTTTGTCCGCACGACTCGTTCAGACGACCTCAAACTACTGATTCAAAAGGCGGAGGCTGCACAAAAATTATGGGCGGCAAAAACCGCGTTGGAACGCGCCGATGTGTTGTGGCGTTGGTATTTTTTGATCAAGGAAAACAAAGAAGAACTGGCGCGCATCATGACGATGGAACAGGGCAAAAGCCTGACCGAGGCGCGCGGCGAGATTGATTATGCGGCTTCGTTTGTGCGCTGGTTTGCCGAAGAGGCGCGGCGGATTG
>CAJZEA010000146.1:0-4142 GCA_915066515.1 uncultured Neisseria sp.
GCACAGAGCGCCTGAATAGGCTTTTATGAGTGTCCAAGATTTGGGGGCCAGTTCACTTCGTACAGGAAAGCGGATCCGGCCTCACCCGCCCCCAATCAAGGATTTTAATTATTGAATATCAACCAATTAGATACATTATTTCACGCCGATATAAAACTTTTTCAATTTGTTGACAGTCTGTTACAATGCACTACTTCCGAACGGCGGCAAACCGTCCGTCATTCAAACTCAGAAAGGTTTTTATGGATAACAACTTTACCGAATCGCTGCACCAATTGGTTCAGAAAATCAATGATCCGATGTGGACAGGGCTGGTGTATGTCCTGTTGGGTGCAGGACTGTTTTTCACAGTTGCCACCGGTTTCGTACAATTCCGCCTGCTCGGACGCAGTATCAAAGAGATGCTCGGCGGCCGCCAACAAGGCGATGATCCGCACGGTATTACGCCGTTTCAGGCTTTCGTTACCGGACTTGCCAGCCGCGTAGGCGTGGGCAACATCGCGGGCGTGGCAATTGCCATCAGCAGCGGCGGTCCGGGCGCGGTATTTTGGATGTGGATCACCGCATTGATCGGTATGAGTTCGGCTTTTGTCGAATCTTCACTGGCGCAGTTGTTCAAAATCCGCGATTACGACAACCATCATTTCCGCGGCGGTCCTGCTTACTATATTACCCAAGGCTTGGGTCAAAA
Source organism: uncultured Neisseria sp. (assembly GCA_915066515.1). Classification (GTDB taxonomy): domain Bacteria; phylum Pseudomonadota; class Gammaproteobacteria; order Burkholderiales; family Neisseriaceae; genus Neisseria. Next base: position 692 of record CAJZEA010000146.1, read on the forward strand.
ATGGTTGGGCATCGTATTTGCATTGAGCCTGATTTTCTGCTTCGGATTCGTTTATGAAGCCGTTCAAACCAACACCATCGCCGTAACCGCCAAAGCCGCGTGGGGCTGGGACGAACATGCTGTCGGCGTCGCCTTGGTCATCATGACTGCGCCGATTATTTTCGGCGGTATCCGCCGCGTTTCCCGCTTTGCCGAAATGCTTGTTCCGCTGATGGCGACTTTATATCTGCTGATGGCGCTCTACATCATCGTCACCAACATCAGCCTGATTCCCCACGTCTTCGGTCAGATTTTTGACAGCGCATTCAACTTTAAAGCAGCTGGTGGCGGCCTGCTCGGTGGTTTGATTTCGCAAACCATGATGATCGGTATCAAACGCGGCCTGTATTCCAATGAGGCAGGTCAAGGTTCTGCGCCTAACGCCGCCGCGGCAGCCGAAGTCAAACACCCTGTTTCCCAAGGCATGATTCAAATGCTGGGCGTATTCGTCGATACGATTATCGTATGTTCCTGCACGGCGTTTATCGTTTTGGTTTATCAACAACCTTATGGCGATCTGATTGGTTCAGAGCTGACTCAGGCAGCAATTGTCAGCCAAGTCGGCGCATGGGGTGCAGACTTCTTGGCAATCATCCTGTTTATGTTTGCCTTCTCTACCGTCATCGGCAACTATGCCTATGCCGAATCAAACGTGCAGTTCATCAAAAACCATTGGCTGCTGACCGCCTTGTTCCGCATGCTCGTTTTGGGCTGGGTATATTTCGGCGCAGTCGCCAACGTCCCGCTGATTTGGGATATGGCGGATATGGCGATGGGTACGATGGCATGGATTAACCTGGTCGCCATCCTGATCCTCTCTCCGCTTGCCTTCCTGCTGTTGAGGGACTACACGGCGAAACTGAAAATGGGCAAAGACCCCGTCTTCAAACTTTCCGAACATCCGGGCTTGAAACGCAAAATCAAATCCGATATTTGGTAAACCCATAGCCCGGTTAAAAAGGTCGTCTGAAACACCATACAGCGTTTCAGACGACCTTTTGCCTTTTACCAAATCTCCCCAAACCAATCCGTTTCAGCCCTGCCGAAAACCCTTTATTCAGAAACCTGTATCTCCCTATCGATTCCCGTTACAATACCGCCCGATAAACCCAAAAATCTCAACAAGATAGCCCAATCATGAACGCCTCACAACGCGAACGCTTCGTCAAACGCTGGCTCAATTCCTACGAACGCTACCGCTACCGCCGCCTCATACACGCCGTCCGGCTCGGACTTGCCGTACTGTTTTCTACCCTGCTCGCCAAACTCCTCCACCTCCAACACGGCGAATGGATAGGCATGACCGTATTCGTCGTACTCGGCATGCTCCAATTTCAAGGCGCGATTTACTCCAAAGCCGTCGAACGCATGCTCGGTACCGTCATCGGTTTGGGCGCAGGCCTGACCCTGTTGTGGCTCAACCAACACTACTTCCACGGCGGTATCCTTTTCTACCTGACCGTCGGCGCCGCCAGCGCAGCCGCAGGTTGGGCGGCGGTCGGCAAAAACGGCTACGTCCCCATGCTTGCCGGACTGACCATGTGCATGCTCATCGGCGACAACAGCAACAACTGGCTCGACAGCGGCCTTATGCGCGCCATGAACGTCCTCATCGGCGCCGCCATCGCCATTGTCTCCGCCAAACTCCTGCCCCTTCGTTCCACACTCATGTGGCGGTTCATGCTTGCCGACAACCTGACTGAATGCGGCAAAATGATTGCCGAAATCAGTAACGGCAAACGCATGACCCGCGAGCGGCTGGAGCAAAACATGGTCAAAATGCGCCAAATCAACGCCCGCATGGTCAAAAGCCGCAGCCACCTCGCCGCCACCTCGGGCGAAAGCCACATCAGCCCCGCCATGATGGAAGCCATGCAGCACGCCCACCGCAAAATCGTCAACACCACCGAGCTGCTCCTCACCACCGCCGCCAAGCTGCAAGCCCCCACCCTCAACGAACACGAAATCCGCCTCCTCGACCGCCATTTCAACCGCCTCCAACGCGACCTGCGCCTGACCGTCCGCCTCATCAAAGGCCACTACGCCCGCCGCATCCGCATCGACACCTCCATCAATCCCGAGCTGGGCAAACTCGCCGCCCGCCTCCATTACGAATGGCAGGGCTTCCTCTGGCTCAGCACCAATATGCGCAACGAAATCTCCGCACTCGTCATCCTCCTGCAACGCAGCCGCCGCAAGTGGCTGGACAAACACGAACTCCAACGCCTGCGCGAACACCTGCGCGAAACCCGCGAAGGCGATTTGGAAGAAGAGGTCGTCTGAAAACAAATCCTTTCAAAGAACCCGCCATATCAAAGAAAAACAGAAAACAGATTCAGCCAGACAACCCGCCAAGATTTTTCGAGAAGCTCTGCACCCACATTTAGGATGAAAATGTTTCCGCTAAAAAACCAGCGCGGCGAAAGGGAAGCAGAACAAAGACCAAGATTTCAGACGACCCCAAACCCTGCCATCTCCTGCAAAAAGGAAAAACGTATGGACTACCCCGCCCTGCTCGCCGTCCTGCAACAACACGCCAACCCCGAACGCGCCGTGCCGATGCAGGCATACATGAAACACCGCTTTACCTATTTCGGCATCGGCAAACCCCAGCTTGCCCACCTATGCAGCCCGTTTTTCAAAGGCGCCGCCAAACAGCCGGTCGATTGGGATTTCGTGCGCCGCTGCTGGGACGACCCGCACCGCGAATTGCAATACGCCGCGCTCGAATACCTGAAAAAAATGCAGCAGCGCCTGACCCCGCAAGACATCCCGCGCTTGCAAACGCTGATTACCGAAAAATCATGGTGGGACAGCGCCGACGTACTCGATCGTATTGTCGGCGACATCGCCCTGCGCCACCCCGAAGTCAACAACGTCCTATTGGCATGGAGCACGGATGACAACATCTGGCTGCGCCGCGTCGCCATCGACCACCAACTGCTCCGCAAACAGCACACCGACACCGCGCTGCTGGAAACAATCATCTGCAACAATCTGGGGCAAACAGAATTTTTCATCAACAAAGCCATCGGCTGGGCATTGCGCGATTACAGCAAAACCAACCCCGCATGGGTACAAGGCTTTATCGACCGTCACCGACACAAAATGGCCAAACTGAGCTTGCGCGAAGCAAGTAAATACCTGCCGCCAAAGGTCGTCTGAAAACGTGAGCTTCAACGAAGTTAAACAAAGTTCCTACATAACTAAAATGTAAATAGCATCCTGCACTTACCTCTATCAAAGTGCAGGATGTTTTGTTTCAGGCTGCCTGAAACGCCCAAAAAACAGTATGATTCATTTGTTTTCTGTTTGGAGGAGTCATCCATGATTGCAGCTACCATCACCATCCAAGACCAAAACCTCGCCGGCAAAGTGCTGCACGAACTGTTTTTGAAGTTCCGAACCAACC
>CAJZEA010000147.1:0-4066 GCA_915066515.1 uncultured Neisseria sp.
GTACTGTCTGCGGCTTCGTCGCCTTGTCCTGATTTAAATTTAATCCACTATAAAAAACAGTCGGGTTTGATTTTCAGCCGCTCAAAGTCAGAAACACCTTTCAGTCAACCTGAATCAGTTGCGGCGGCTATTTGTTTTCGCCGTATTTATCATGCAGATTTAGGATTTCTTCTTTCAACCATTCATCCCAATCGGGGCGTAAACGGCGTAGCTCTTTGTTCCAATACAGACAGTCCCAAGCCATGCTGCGCGAGGCCTCGGTATCGCGCTCGAACATTCGGGCGACAAAAGGTTCGAGCGTTTGCGCGCTTTTGAACATACCGCCGTATTCTCCGTAAGTGCGGCAGGTTTCGGGATGGAGCGTTTCCATCAACGTTTCGATGTCATCCTGCAACGCAAGCCATGAACCGTTTGACTCGTCCAGCCCAAGCACATCGCGTAACCAATGTTTGATGCTTTCCAAAGCTTGAAAACGCGAGTCATACCACAGCAGGCGCAGGGCGGCAAGCTGACTTTCGACTTCCGTCCGACCTTGCGGGTTTTCATGATCAAAAAGGAAAACGAGTTCGTACAACGCACGATTGCGCTGCTTTTCCGGCAGCGCAAGTAAGATGTCGCAGACTTGTTCGGGAGTCTGCCAAAGAGGAAGTTTGGAGAGGGTCATGGGCTTTGAGGTCGTCTGAAAGTCAATGAACATGACTAAATCAGTTGATTCATTTGATTTTCGTAACGAAGCTGCTTTTGAATTGAAAATATGAAAATCCGCCCTAGGTCGTCTGAAAACCGATTTCAGACGACCTCTCTGCCTTAAACCATCAACCGCAATATCGGCAGTCCAATATGTCTTTGCGAATGTCGTTCAACAGGAAGGCTGCGGTGTCTTCGTGTTCCGCCTGTACGAAGGCGAAGAGTCGGGCGATGATTTTGCCGATGAAGACTTTTTGCAAGGCACAGGCGTCGGTCAGGGTGCGTTCCTGCAGGAAGCTGCGGATGTCTTCGGGTAAAGTGTAGTCGCGCGCAACGGCGGCAAAGCGGGCGTCGGTTTGCAGGCGGTCGAGCAGGGTTTGGTTTTTGTCCAATTTAATGCCTGCTTCTTTTTCTTCGGCGGTGGCGCGGACGAACTGGTCGTAAATTTCGGCATAAAGCATATCGTTCGGACCTTCGAAGATGGTGAAGGGGCGGATGTCGATAGCGATATTGCTGGCGGTGTGTCCGCGTTCAAAACCCTTCGCGCCCAAGAGTTTTTGCAACATTTGGGCAGCGGCGTATGTGTATTCCGTGGCGAGGGTTTTGATGATGTTTGCCTCCATCAGCTGATGGGCGACGGGGGCAACGGGCGAAACGCAATGGCAGACGTAGCGGTAAAGGATTTCGGAAACCTGATGGCGGCGTTGGATTTCGCGGCGTTCGTAATCGACAAATTTGATGTCGTGGCGGACGTATCGGTTCAGGTTGTCAAGGATGTATTCCATGATGCCGTGCGTCATGCCGATCAGTTGCAGGCGGCTGCGGATAAAGATGTTTTGGAACGCGCGCAAACCGGCGGCATCGCTCTGCGAGAGTTTCATGACGGCGGCAGCGGGCATTTGGGCATCAATGCGGTTGACGGCGTAACGGACGGCGCGCAGGCCTTCGGATGCGAGGGCTTCGTAGCGGATGTATTGTTTGGGAACGAGCAGCAGGTTGATGACTTTGGAGAGTTTGCCGTTTTTGCGCTCTTTGGCGGCAACGAGGAGGAAGTCGCTTTGCGAGTTGCCCTGCCAATATTTCGCGGCGTTGACGTAAATGGTTTGTTCGTCGATGTATTCGTAGTAGGACTGCATTTCGCGGGCAATCGCCGCGCCGGAGGTTTCGGGTTCGGTAATGCCCAAACCGCCGCCCTCGCCTTTAAAAACCATGTCCAAACCTTGCGCGACTTGCGCTTCGTCGCCAAACTCTTGCAGAGGCTGCAACACCAGTGCGCCTTCGATGCCTGTACGCAGGGTAACGGGCACGCCGTAATGCCCCGCAATCCGCAGGACTTCTTGGATTTCAAACTGACTGCCCTTACGGCCGCCGTGTTTTTTGTCGAGGAAGGGCAACAGCAAACCCGCCTGCTTCAAGGCAAGCCATTTGTCTTCGGGCAGGTATTGCATGAGGTTGAGGTCGTCTGAAAAAATGCGGCGGAATGCGGATTCGATGTGCTTTAAAAAAGCAGCCGTGTCCATAGTTGACGGCTGCGCGCTTGATTCGGTGTGTGTCATCATGATTCTCGGTTAATCGGCAGTTATTAGAGTTTAGAGCTAAATTTCTAGGATTTATACCACAAACCCGTTTAAGCGACAATGATTATCAAGTGTGGACAGATTTTCAGCGCGCCAACATATGATTACGCCGCCCCGATAAACCGATACGGTGCTACCATAGCGCAAAACGCCACCGGAACACTGCCATGTATTCACAACACAGCGAACGCCATTTCAGCAACCGCAACAACTGGCTGCGCGCGAGCGTATTGGGCGCGAACGACGGCCTGATTTCCACCGCTTCGCTGCTGACCGGCGTCGCGGCTGCCGCCCCCGATTTCCAAACCCTGCTGCTGACCGGCGTTTCCGCCCTTATCGGCGGCGCGGTTTCAATGGCGGCGGGGGAATATGTTTCCGTATCCAGCCAGTCGGACACGGAAAAAGCCGATTTGCACAAAGAACGCTACGAATTGGAAGCCAACCCCGATGCCGAGCTGGCAGAACTGACCGAAATCTACCGCCGCCGCGGTTTGTCCGACGCGCTTGCCACCGAAGTCGCACAGGCATTGATGGAACACGACGCGCTCTCCGCCCATGCCCGCGACGAAATCGGCATCACCGAAACCTCCGCCGCCAAGCCCATGCAGGCCGCTCTTGCCTCCGCCGGTTCGTTCTGCGCCGGTGCCATACTGCCGCTGCTGGTCGTGCTGACCGCCCCCGCCGCCCTTATCCCTACGCTGGCGGTAACCACTTTGTGCGGACTCGCCGCGCTGGGTTACGCCTCCGCCAAACTCGGCGGCGCCCCCGTCACACCCGCCGTCCTGCGCGTGTGCCTGTGGGGTGTGGCGGCGTTGGCCGTTACCGGCATGATCGGCAAACTGGCGGGCGTAGCAGTTTGAACGGAGGTCGTCTGAAAACTTGTAGCGAAACCCGCCATACCGGTTTTCAGACGACCTTTCTGACAATCAGCGGTTCTCTATGTTTTTATAGAAAACGGCTTATGAAAAAAATCCTCTAAATTCTGTCGTAAGGAATTTAGAGGATTTTTGGTTTTAGGATAGCGTTTTACAAAATTCGCCTATACGGTTTATTCGTCTTCGAATTTTTCCAAAAACTCATCGCTCACTTCATTGAACTTATCGGTACTGTCCAAGATTTTCTCGTTGTTCTCGTCCAATTGCTCTTCATCTTCTTCCGAACCGTGTTTGCCAGAAGCGCGGATTTGGATCAGCTTTTTATAGCCGTCTTCCATCAAATCGCTAAAGAAACGCAGATGGCTTTTCAAAGCATTCAACAGGGAAGCATCGCCTTTGTATGCACCCAATTTATCGGCTTGTGCGATGTAATTGGGAATCGCGGCTATCCACTGCACACGGACCTTTTCGGCTTGGGCGTAATCGCGTTTGTCCATTGCCTGGTTCATGTCTTCCATATGGTAGAGCATAAAATTGGCAATGCACATCAACTCATTGTTGTACTCTACTGCGTTATCGTAGCTGCCTTTGGCGTAATACACGCCCTCTTCCTCATTCCAGCCGCCGCGTTTTGGCGAAGACGATGCGCCGCCAGTCGCGCCAAACAGTTTTTTAATGAATTCTAAGATCATAATTTTGCTGCCTTTCTCATAAGTAAAGTACACAGACGGGAAAAGTATAACGCAAATCTGAAATGCCTGCTGCCTGCACTTCTGCTGCGGCATATCCTTCCCCTCCGTTTTCAGACGACCTCGTTCCCAAAAACAGGAACGTTTTATACCTTATCACAAACCTTTGCAGGTCGTCTGAAAAAGCAGCCGCTGTCTTTGCCGGCTTGCATCCGCTAGAATGACTTCCTGCCGCCAA
>CAJZEA010000148.1:0-4065 GCA_915066515.1 uncultured Neisseria sp.
GCCAGCGCGCCGGCGATTTCGCTTTCAGTCGCGCCCGCTTTGGCGGCTGCGGCGGCGTGTACGCTGATGCAGCTTTCGCAACGGGTAGTGATGGCGACGGCGAGGGCAATCAGCTCGCGGGTTTTCGCATCCAATGCTTCGGCTGCGGCGGCTTGTTCCAGCGCGCCGTAGGCTTGCAGCATTTTAGGGTGGTTTTTACCCAGCTCGCCGAATGATTTTTTAACGTGTGCGGTGTGTTCGGGCCAATTTTGAAACATTTTTTGATTTCCTTTCCAATGTGTTTGATATGAAGGATGCTGCTCTTTCATGGCAGATTTCAATTTAATCCGCCATCTTTACATCCGATGAATGGCATTATTGCAATAATTTGACTATTATAATCGTCAAATCATCTCATTCACTTGCAAAAAACACTTATGGACACTTTGGACAAACTCATCGAACTGGCACAAATCACCGGCAGCGTGGACATACAGTGCCTGTTCCGCAACAAATGGTACGCACCACACGAACGCAGGCGCGCGCACGGTATCGCACACCTCGTCGTCGCCGGAGAAAGCTACATCAAAATCGAAGGCGAACCCGAAGCGCGGCTCTTGCAAACCGGCGACCTTATCTTTTTCCCGCGCGGCGCGGAACACATCATCAGCAGCGAAGCTGACTGCAACAACTGCGGCGATACACCGCATATCGGCAACAGCGGCGCATTTACAGTCGCCTCATCCCGTAGCGGCGGCGAAAAAAGCCTCGATTTGTTCTGCGCCCGCTTCGAATACGACGAACACGCCGACATCATGCACGACCTGCCCGAAACCGTCCTCATCAAGATGGACCATCCCTCGCTACAATGCCTTATCTCCATGTTGCAATACGAAAGCGCGCACACGCTTTCCGGCTCGCGCGCCATCGTCAATGCCCTCTCCTCCGTCCTCCTCGTCCTCATCGTCCGCGCCCATCTCGAACAAGGCGGAGAAGCACCTTTGGGTGGCATACTCAACGGCCTGCGCGACAAACGCCTGCGCCAACTCATCCAAACCGTCGTCAGCCGTCCCGAAGACGAATGGAACATCGAAAAAATGACCGAGCTTGCCAACCTCTCCCGCGCCCAACTCATGCGCCTGTTCAAACAACAAACCGGCATCAGCCCCCACGCCTTCGTCAATCTCATCCGCCTGCGCCAAGCCGCCGTACTGCTGCGGCAAACCGCCGATTCCGTCTTATCCGTCGCCTTGAACGTCGGTTTCCAATCCGAAACCCACTTTGGCAAAGCGTTTAAAAAACAATACGGGATTTCGCCGGGGCAGTATCGGAAAAATGAAACGGCAGATGAAGAACAAAGCCAGCCGCTTGAAGGCATTTGAACCCGAAAGGTCGTCTGAAAACAGCTAAGTCAAAAGCGTCATATACTTTTGATTTACCGTTCAGCCATTGTTATGCCCGAGAAAGCCTGTTTGGATACACCGTTTATTTGCCTATATAATCCATTTTTCCCTTTTCAGACGACCTCTTATGCTCAGCTACCGCCACGCCTTCCATGCCGGCAACCATGCCGATATGATCAAGCATTTCATCCTTTTCCTGACGCTTGATTACTTCAATCAAAAAGACAAGCCCTATTGGTATATCGATACCCACAGCGGCGCGGGTTTATATGACTTGAGCGGCAGCGAAGCGCAAAAAGTCGGCGAATACAAACAAGGCATCCGGTTGCTTCAAGAAGCGGAACATCTGCCGCCCGAGCTGTCCGCTTTCATCGCCCGCCTGAATACCATACTCCCACAAGAGCAACTCTATTGCGGTTCGCCGTGGCTTGCCCAAGCCCTGACGCGCGACAGCGACAAACTGCGTTTGTTTGAGCTGCACCCTGCCGATTTCCAACATCTGAAAAACAATATGGAAGAAGCGCGTTTGGGCAGGCGTGGGCAAATAATGCAGGCAGACGGTTTTCGCGGTCTGATTTCGCTGCTGCCCCCGCCGCCTCGCCGTGCTGTTGTCCTGATAGACCCTCCGTATGAAGAAAAACAAGACTATCAGCGCGTTGTCCAAACTTTAAAAGACGCGCTCAAACGCTTTGAGCAGGGTTGTTATATGGTTTGGTATCCCTGCTTGAGCCGAGAAGAAAGCCGCAAGCTGCCCGAGCAGCTGCAAAAGCTGATGCCCGAGAGCTACCTGCACGCCGAGTTACACGTCCACACCCCGCGTCCGGACGGATTCGGGATGCACGGCAGCGGCATGTTTATCATCAACCCGCCCTACCTGCTGCCGGATCTGCTGAAAAATAACCTTCCCGCGTTGACCGACATATTGGCACAAGACAACGGCGCGCGCTTCGTCTTAAACAGTTGCATAAAATAATCGATATTATCCCGTCGAACCAAGACACCGGCGGGAAATCCTGTGGCATGGGCTTCCGATTTAAACTACAATTCACTACATTGTTTTCACGCTTTCAAATCATGACGATCAGACATCCCGCTTCATTGCTTTTGGCTTCCCTTTGCACGCTTTTTCTATGCTCCTGCGAACGTTCGGTTCAAGATACGGTACAAGAAACCTTCGGCGAAGAATTGCGCGGCCATTTCATCAGCAGCGCGACAGCCATCTGCGTGGAAAAAGCGCCGAAAAGCAGTGCGATACCGTCTGATACCATACAGCAAATCTGTTCGTGCGCTTCGGAAAAAACCGCAGACCAGATATCCATCGACGATATGTCGAAACTGATCGGCGGCGAAGTCAGCGGCGAGCTGAAAACCAAAATCAAGCAAAGCGCGGTCGAATGCGCCAAAGAAATGATAGGCGCCACCTCCGCACCTTCAAGCAAAAAATAAATACCGACCTCGTCTGAAAACCATTTTCAGACGACCTTTTCTTTTTTATAGCCAGAAACCGAGTCCGATATGAAAACATTAGCGCAATTCCTACCGCAGCATTTACAGCAAAACAACATTCCTGCCGAATTGGGCAGCGTCCTCGAATCCATTGTCGCCGCCTGCTCCGACATCAACGGCAAAGTCCGCTTGGGCGCACTCGCCGGCGTGTTGGGCATGGCGGGTACGGGCAATATTCAGGGCGAAGATCAGAAAAAGCTGGATGTGATTGCCAACGATATCCTGATTGACGTCTTGAAAAACAACGCCCATGTCGCCGGTTTGGCAAGCGAGGAAGAGGATACTTTTGTGGCAGCCAACGAAAACGGCGGCTATCTCGTCCTGTTCGACCCTCTGGACGGCTCGTCCAATATCGACGTCAATATTTCCGTCGGTACGATTTTTTCCGTACTTACCAAGCCCGAAGGTCGTCTGAATACCGAATCCTTCCTGCAAAAAGGCCGTGACCAAGTGGCGGCAGGTTATGTTTTGTACGGCCCGCAAACCCAACTAGTGTTCACTTTGAAACACGGCGTTTTCGTGTTCACGCTAAACGAAAACAACGAATTCGTCCTGACCAAAGAAAATCCGCAAGTTCCGGCATCGACCAAAGAGTTTGCCATCAATATGTCCAACACCCGCCACTGGCAAGCCCCTATGCAGCAATATATTAACGAGCTGCTGGCAGGCGATACGGGCGTTCGCGGTAAAAATTACAATATGCGCTGGGTGGCGAGCATGGTCGCAGAAATCCACCGCATCCTGATGCGCGGCGGCGTATTCATGTATCCTCAAGACAAACGCGATCCGTCCAAACCCGGCAAGCTGCGCCTGATGTACGAAGCCAACCCGATGAGCCTGATTTTGGAACAGGCAGGCGCGGCGGCAAGCAATGCTTTGGAAAACATGCTCGACATCGTCCCCACGGGTCTGCACCAACGCGTAGCCGTCGTCATGGGCAGCCGCGAGGAAGTCGAATATGTCGGCAAGCTGCATCAAAAATAAGATGTTGAGTTTGTAGGCTATCCTGTCATAAAAAGGTCGTCTGAAAATCCGTTTCAGCATTCTCTATGAACGTTGAAACAGGTTTTCAGACGACCTTTTGTGTATTTAGTATTCGGGCATTTATAGTGGATTAAATTTAAATCAGGACAAGACGACGAAGCCGCAGACAGTACAGATAGTACGGAACCGATTC
>CAJZEA010000149.1:0-4053 GCA_915066515.1 uncultured Neisseria sp.
TACTGTCTGCGGCTTCGTCGCCTTGTCCTGATTTAAAGTTAATCCACTATATAATGGACGGGCAGGGTAGGCATGCGCCGTGTGGTTGAAGTTCACCGACTAGAAATTCTTTAGATTTGTGATTTGGAAGGCATTTGCTATTGTGGTTGTTGATGAGGGGTCGTCTGAAAACGGTGTGAGTGGTTTTCAGACGACCCCTTTAGATGGATGAAAATCCCTCTTGTTCGGAATGACCGTATACATCAGGGAAGTAGCGGGGCGTTTTGCAGACCGAGCTGTTCGTCAAAACCGAACATGATGTTCATGTTTTGAATGGCTTGTCCTGCTGCGCCTTTCACTAAATTATCGATGACGGACAAGGCAATCCAAACGTCGGATTGCGGCGCTTGCTGGATGCTGATGCGGCACAAATTGGCTCCGCGGACGCTGCGTGTTTCGGGTGTGGAACCGGCAGGAAGGATGTCGACAAAGGGGCTGTCCCGATAGTATTCGCGAAGTATCTCTTCAGGATGGCAACCGTCCTCAAGATGCAGGTAAAGGGTTGCGTGCATACCGCGTATCATGGGTGTGAGGTGCGGAGTGAAGACAAAACCATCGGCAATGTCTGCCTGCAATGTTCGGATGGTTTGTTTGATTTCGGGAAGGTGGCGGTGTCCGCCGATACCGTATGCTTTGAAATTGTCGCCCGCTTCGCAGAGGAGTGAACCGATGTTGCCCTTGCGCCCTGCGCCGGAGACGCCGGATTTGCAGTCGGCAATCAATGGCATGTGTGCTTTCAGACGACCTTGTTGCAACAAAGGCAATAAGGGCAGTGAAACGCAGGTGGGATAGCAACCGGGGTTGGCGACGATGCGTGCGTTGGCAATGGCGTCGCGGTTCATTTCGCTTAATCCGTATACGGCTTGCGGGATAATATCGGGGCTGGCGTGGCGCATGCCGTACCATTGTTCCCATGTCGGGATGTCTTGGATGCGGAAGTCGGCGGATAGGTCGACGATACGGACGTTTTGGTTCAGAAGCGCGGGTGCTTCTTTCATGGCGACGCCGTTGGGCGTGGCAAAGAACACGACGTCACATTGATCCAGTCGGGCTTGATCCGGCGTTTGGAAGGTTAAGTCATAAATGCCGCGCAAACTGGGAAAGTAATCGGCAATGGCAATGCCCGCTTCGCTCCTGCTGGTAATGGCGGTTACTTCGACATTGGGGTGCGTGCTGAGCAGGCGGAGCAGTTCTACGCCGGTGTAGCCTGTTGCGCCGACGATGCCGGCTTTGATTTTTTGATTCATGATTTCTCCGTTGGGTGGACTTTAAATATGGAGGTTTAGTTTAATGGGATGGGGGTCGTCTGAAAAGGGGAAGGGGGTAATACGGCATGCTCTCATGATTGACCGTGTGGAAATCAGTATTCGTCTGACGGTATCCCTTAGTCTTTAGAAACGCTGATGGTGTGTTTGACGTGTTTTAAATTCGCTACGATGGTAAACGTCATTATCACCAGCAAAGCCCACGAACTCCATTTGCTGATGTGTACCGATGCCCATGCGCCGATTTGGTTGGGATAACGCCAAACGCCGAACAAAGTCCCTAAGTTTTCCGCCAGCCAAATGAAAAAACCGATCAGGACGAAAGACAGCAGAAGCGGCATTTTTCGGGTAGTGTCATAGGGCGTGTATAAAACAGTTGTCCGTGCATAAAGCCCGAGCGCGAATGCGGCGAGATACCAGCGGTAGTCGCCGAGATAGTGATGAGTGAAAAAATTGACGTAAATTGCCAGCGCGCACAATGTGCTCAACCAATACGGCGGATGACTTTTGATTCTGATATTAAAGAGCCGCCAAGCCTGGATGATGTAGCTGCCGACCGCCGCATACATAAAGCCTGCAAACAGCGGCACGCCGCCGATTTTGGTGTACGCCTCGTTCGGATAGCTCCAAGACTGGATGTCGCCCGATGTTTTGAACCACTCCAAAGCAAAGCCCACCAAGTGAAAAAGCGTAATCGATTTCACTTCGTCCCACGTTTCCAGCTTGAAATACAGCATCGCAGCCTGCACGGAGACTGCAAAAATCAGCAGCAGGTCATAGCGCGAAATCCCCAGCCAGCCTGTTTTCGGAATCAGGAACATGGCGATGAAAAACAGACCTGCAAACAAACAGGCGCGCGCTTCTTTCAGTCCGAAAAACCAGAATTCGACCGCAAAACGCCGCCAGCCGTGCAAATCATCCCGTTTCGGGTGTTCTATCAGCCAAGTATCCAGTTTGCCCAACATATTTTCAGACGACCTTCAGATTTACAAAATGACGGAATATAACGGAAATAAGGAAGGGATAGGATACGGTATGACGAACGGCAATGTTGGGAGATGGGGCGATGAGGGGTCGTCTGAAAGCGTGCGTGATGTTTGGCATTTTTGAGCGATAGGATGGGTCAGGACAACGGACCTGTGGCGTGCAGATTATTCGAGCAGAGTAGGAGAGCAGGGTTTAAGGCAGGTTCGGAATAGGGAGTATCGCACAGGTTGAAACAGCAAACAGCTTTTGCGAATAGCACGCCCTAGATTTTCAGACGACCTTCCCGTATTCCTCCTCCTTCTTCGGGCTGTAAAATTTCTGCTAAAATCAAACGCCTTATCCCTTTCAGACGACATCGCCATGCAAGCACATACATTGGTCTGGTTCCGCCGCAACCTGCGCATACGCGACAACGCCGCGTTGTCCGCCGCCGTGAAGCGGGGATTGCCTGTGGCAGGCGTGTGGGTGGCGCAGGGGTCGTCTGAAATCCCCAATCCGCGTCAGGATTGGTTTCATTATCAGGCGGCAGCGGCTTTGCATAGATCGCTGGCGGCGCGCGGCGTGGCTTTGTCTGTGGTGAACCGTGTGGAAGAATTGCCTGCTTTGGTGGCGCAGTTGAACGTTCAGACTGTAATTGCAGACGAAGCCTATACGTCGTCTGAAATCGGGCAAGATAACCGCATTTGGCGGATTTTGGATGAACAAAGCGTTGCGTTCGATCGCGTTAACGACCGTGCCATATTCGCCAAGGCAGAAATCATGGGCAGTCACGGCGCGCCTTATACCGACTTCCCGCATTATAAAGAAGCGTGGCTGGCTTTGTTTCGGCAGCGGTTCGGCGGGCGGGATGCGGGAGGCGGACACACTGAAATTTTTCAGACGGCCTCTGTTGAAATGCCGTCATTTCCTGCGTGGAACGGGCAGCAGGATATGGTTTCTGCGCAGCGCGGCGGAGAAGATGAAGCGGACAAACAATGGCGGCAGTTTGAAGAAAATATCGGGTTTTATCCGATTATGAAGGATTTCCCTGCCAGAAAAGGCACCAGCCGATTGAGTGCGTATTTGAGCGCAGGCTGCATTTCGCCGCGCGTGTTGGCGGCCGAAGCCTCAGGGCAGGGCGCAGATGCTTGGTTGGACAACTTGATACGGCGCGATTTCTATCAGCAGCTTGCTTACCACCGCGCCCGCATCGAGCCTGAATCTGCTGCCGAATCTGCGCCGTTTTCAGACGACCTGACGGAACGCTGGCGGCAGGGGAAAACAGGTTTCCCGTTTATCGATGCCGCAATGCGCAGCCTGAAATTGAGAGGCTGGCTACATCCCGCCCTGCGCTCCATGGCAGCGGAATTTTTGTGTGGCGTCCTGCATCAGCCGTCCGAACACGGCATCGTTTGGTTCGCCACACAGCAAACCGATTTTGACCCCGCGTTGAACGAGGGCAACTGGCAAACCGCCGCCCGCAATGCTCACCGGCGCTCCATCGATATTATCCAAACCGCCCGCCGGCTTGATCCCGACGGCACATTCGTCCGCCGCCACATCCCCGAGTTGGCACATCTACCCGTTAATCTCGTCCATACCCCGTGGCTCGCCTCGTCTGAAATTGACGCACACGGCTATCCGCCCCCCGTCGTTGTTGCGCTCTAGAGCGTGATTATCGCTCGGTAACGGCTACGGGTTTCTCATCAAACGACCTCTTTAAGCGTAAAAATATAGTGGATTAACTTTAAACCGGTACGGCGTTGCCTCGCCTTAGCTCAAA
>CAJZEA010000150.1:0-4024 GCA_915066515.1 uncultured Neisseria sp.
TGTACTGTCTGCGGCTTCGTCGCCTTGTCCTGATTTAAATTTAATCCACTATAATAAATAACAAAAGGTCGTCTGAAACCTTGAAATCGGGTTTCAGACGACCTTTTTACATCAGCCTATTGCTTATTGCACGACATCGCAAGACTTCGCTTTTTCGTGCTTAGGCGCGTTGACGAAATCTTTGCAGTCCGCCAGCAGCTTGGGCAAAAGCGGTTGGAACACGGGATGGCTGCGCAGCTTGCCCGCGTAAAACGACATCATGTACGGATAATAATACTGCATCGCCTGCATCCATTTCGCGCCCTCTTCCTTCTTGCCTTGCCGGTAGAGATACAGCGCCACCTGATAAGCGTTGGAATACGGGCGGTAAGACAAGGAATCAATCGCCGCCTTCTCCGCCCAAGGTTTGACCTGCATATCGGTCGGCTCGGCACGGCGGGTCAGGCTGAGGTCGGCATAATAAGCCAGCATCGGGCTAGTTTCGGAAATATGGCGCAAACCGTTAATCTTCCGCCCCGCCATCTCCGTACTTTCATTTTTCGGAATCCGGCTGTAATCAACCAAATCGGTATACGTCCAGCCCATATGCAGCAGCCCGCCGATAATCAGCAGCGTAGCAAGTCCGCCCGCCCAATTGCGGCCGCGCATCCAAGCGAGGTCGTCTGAAACGTCTTCATAACGTGCCGGCGCGAGTGCGAACATCAACACAAACGGCGTCAGGAAATAGATATACCACAATGGGTACTCCAACATACTGTGGCACATACTGACGGCAACCATAGACAGCAGCAGCAGCGAAGCCGGATGGTAAGGACGCACCAGCATCCGCCACAGCCCCGCAAGCATCGTCAGGGCAACCAATACCGTACCGACCAGCCCGACTTCGGAGAGCAGTTGTAAAACAATATTGTGCGAATGGGTAAACAACACGCCTAAGATATTATTCGGGAAATACTGCTGCTCCGCATTAATCCAGAAAGTCTGTTGGGCAAAGCTGTTCCAGCCGTGTCCGAACCAAGGCGCGGACAAAAAGGCAGTCCAGGCCTTACGCCATTCAATCTGACGCATCGAGCCTTCAAAACCGCTGTTTCCGGCGCGTTCGACCGCCGTTTCATATTGACCGTTGCCCAGCAGCTCCAAAATCGAACCCATCGCAAATTGAAATACCGCCACCAACGCGACCGTCAGGAAAAATATCCGCACCAGCCTCGCAGAATCCCGTCCCGCACGCCAACGCCACACCGGCAAAATCAACGCCACGCCGGCCACATAGCCCAGAATCGTGCGCGAGTTGACCAAACCCAAGACAGCCGTCATCAGGAAGACCAACAAAAATCCCAACCAGCCCGGCATTTTGCGGGTTGACCACAAATAAGCCGCCGCCAAAACACCCCACATCAAATAATGCCCGAGGTGGTTGCGCTGCCCAAGCTGACCACTAACCTCTTTTCCGCTATACACAATCATGTTGCGCAGGAACCCAAGATCGTACCAGCCCTTAAACTGTATAAACGCAATCGCAGCCTGCAGCAACGTACCAAACAGCAGCGACCACGCAAACACCGTCACAATGCGTTCCTGCCCGTAAGCCGCCACCCAGCCACGGCAAGCCCATACCGCCAACGCCAGAATGATAAACGTCCACATCACCATATCGTTCATGCCGACGTAAATCAAATCCATCATCCGCGCCTGCAGCCACCAAAACGCCGCCAAAACCAGCAAACCGACAGCCGCCTTAGGCAGACGAACGCTCAACAAACCCTTATACGCCGTAACCAACACCAGCATCAGCGCACCCAGTAGCGAAGCCGCTTCCAGATAAAAACTCGACAACGGACCCACGCGGTAGAAGGACAAAAACGGCGCGGCGCATATCCACAAGAAACAGCACCACAACGGCAACAAACGTCTGTCCCATTCACTCTTAAGGTCGTCTGAAAAACGCATAAACATTATTTTCCCGCCTTTCTCTGCTGCTTCACAAAAGCCAGGCATGCAACAAAAAACACCAAACACGCCGTCAACGATAAAGCGGCACACACCACCTCGGCAGCACCCGCATTAAACAAACGCATCACCGCCTCGGCAAAATAAATCAAAATCAACATAGAACTATACTGGTAAGTATAAACTTTACCCTTCAAAATACCCGACAACGGCAGGCACAAAGGCAAAGCCTTCAGCGCCAGCCACGAACCGCCGCTGCGCAAAGGCGCAATCCACAGTTCCCACGATAAAGAAAGGACAATCAAAAAAATCAAGCTGCCGCAAGCAGCCAGATAAGGCAACGAAGATTTATGAGAAGAAGTATTCACGGATAAAGTTCAACAGGCATCGCGCCGAGTGTAAAATGCAGGATTATACCGAAAACCGAAACAGCCGTTGCAGCCCGACCGTTTCAGACGACCCCGGGCTACCGTCAGCATCCGTCGTATTACTTTTCAAACTGTCCGACGAATCAAAAAGATATCCCGTCAGGCAGCCGGGCATCCCGAAAAAATCCCCAAACAGGTTGAACCTTCACGCCTGCCCATAATCCTATTGATTTATTCTTTTGGTTCTCTATGAAAACAAACCATACCCTATCTTTCAAAACCGCAATTCTCCGTTTGTCCGCATTAGGCTTGGCATTCACACTTGCCGCGTGTGCCGGCGGCCCATCCACCGGCCCCGTACCCGACGGCTACTACCGTGTCAAACCGGGCGACACCCTCAGCCAAATTGCCAAACGCTACGGACAAAACGTCAACACCTTGGCATCATGGAACAATCTGAACAACGCCTCACAAATCGAAGTCGGACAAGTCTTGCGCGTCCGTAAAAACGCCGCCAACCGCCCCCGTTCCGGCAGTACCGACATCAGCAGCGCCAGAACCGTCGCCCCCGTCAACCGCCTGACCCTGCAATGGCCGGTCGACAACGGCAAAAATTCCATCATCCGCGGCTACGACAACGCAACCAACAAAGGCATCGATATCGGCGGCACACTCGGACAAAGCGTCAAATCCGCAGCCGCCGGAACCGTCCTCTACGTCGGCGAAGAAGTGCGCGGCTACGGCAAACTGATTCTCATCAGCCACAGCGACTTCTCCATCACCGCCTACGCACACAACGACACCATTCTGGTTCAAAAAGACCAAAAAGTCGCAGCAGGCCAGCCGATTGCCACCATGGGCAATAGCGACACAGACGGCGTCAAACTGCATTTCGAAGTCCGCATGAACGGCAAAGCCGTCAACCCCATGCAGTACCTGCCCGGCTGAGCCACATCCTAATAAAACCCAAACCAAGCCGCAGCCCGATTCCGACAAACGGATTACAGGTCGTCTGAAATGCGAAAACGCTTCTGTTTTAAGAGACAGAAGCGTTTTTTACAATTTGGTATTCTCGAGGAGATGCTGATGTGCCTAATGGCTACGCCTTGTCCAATCCCCCTTACTAACCTTTACAGGGAAGATATCCTCAAAACTCAAAACATAGATCAAATTAAAAAACAACATTATCAAAAGGGGGCGTCTGAAACCCTCTATTCAGACGACCCAATTCTGTTTATCCCCACCACCCTCAAACAACCATCCATAACGCATTTCCACCATTCATCATCGTTCATTTGTCCTATCTGCCTTTTTGATTTATGTTCAACTGGAAAAGTACACGAATTCGATGCCCATCACGGTAATCTGCCTACCGAGTAAACAACAGCAACCATATAAAAGAGACAATATGACAACCAAGCTATACGAGTCCCTGCAACGGGAAGCCGATGAAATCCTGATGTATGACGAAGACTACAATATCAATGCCCGTTTGGGACTGACCATATTGATCTACTACACGGGCGGCGGTTCGGTAGCGGGACAACGCAAGACGCTGGAAGCTGCCGAACGCTTTTACTCAAAGTACCATGGGTATTTGAAAATGCATTTCTGGACAGACATGCGCCGTTTTGCACGGCTCAATCCGACTGCATTTCAAAACAAAATAGACCGTACCATTAAAAATGCCGAATCAGGACGCAGAT
>CAJZEA010000151.1:0-4008 GCA_915066515.1 uncultured Neisseria sp.
TCCACATCAACTACCGCGGCCGTCTGATTAAAGTCGCCGTCGGCAAAGAAAACGTCGTCTTCTCCCTACTCAAAGGCGAGCCGCTCGATTTGCAGGTGTACGGCAAAAACATCACGCTCAACGGCAGCCATACCGTTGCGTTAGAAAATAAGGAGGGCGCAAAATGACTTTTACCGCAGTGCTCTTTGACCTCGACGGCGTCATCACCGATACCGCCGAATACCACTACCGCGCATGGAAAAAGCTCGCCGAAAAACTGGGCATCAGCATCGACCGCAAGTTTAACGAGCAGCTTAAAGGCGTGTCACGCGACGATTCGCTCAAACGCATCCTCGCGCACGGCGGCAAAACCGTCAGCGAAGCCGAGTTCGCCGAACTGACCCGCCGCAAAAACGACAACTACGTCGAGATGATTCAGGCAGTCAAACCCGAAGACGTGTACCCCGGTATTTTGCCCCTGCTGGAAGCATTGAAAGCAAACGGCAAAAAAATCGCCCTCGCGTCCGCCAGTAAAAACGGCCCGTTCCTGCTGGAACGCATGGGGCTGACCCACTTCTTCGACGCCGTCGCCGACCCTGCCGCCGTCGCGCATTCCAAACCCGCCCCCGACATCTTCCTCGCCGCCGCCGAGGGCGTGGGCGCGGACATCCGCCGCTGCATCGGCATCGAAGACGCCGCAGCCGGCGTCGCCGCCATCAAAGCCGCCGGCGCCTTGCCTATCGGCGTGGGCAAAGCCGAAGACTTGGGCAGCGACATCGCGCTGGTGTCCGGCACCGCCGAGCTGACCTACACCTACCTGCAAAACGTGTGGGCACAGTCGGGCAGGTAAAGCGCGTCAGGTAAAGTTGTTAAGGAAGTAAAAAGGTCGTCTGAAAACCTGAATTTTGGTTTTCAGACGACCTTTTGTTTCTCTTACACACAAATAAAATTTGCCGCGACGGTTTCAGAATGTGCGTTCTCCTGTTGGAGCGACCTTTCAGAAGATTTTTTGCGAAACCTAGAAACCTAAATGTAAGCCTGCGGCTTACTGCCCTCTCCCTAACCCTCTCCCACGGGGAGAGGGGACAAATTGGCTGGAAATCCAAAACATGGTTGGGTTTCAGCATCCTCAATCCCCTCTCCCCGTGGGAGAGGGCTAGGGAGAGGGCAGCAAACCGTCAGGTTTGCTTTTTAGCGATCCTCGGCGTGACGACCTCATCAACCCTGCCGTTCCAGCATCCCTTGAAACCGCAACAATGCCAGCCATAAGAATCCTACGCCGATACAGCCCATGATCAGCATATGTCCCCAGACGATTTCAATCCCTGCGCCGCGGAACAGGATGTCTTGTGAAAACTTCACAAACTGCGTCAGCGGCCAATATTCGCTGATCAGTTGCGCCGCGTGCGGCATGTTGCTGCGCGGGGATGCGCCGCCGGCAAACAGGTTCATCACGATATACACCGGCAGCATCAGCATTCCGAACTGTCCCATCGTCGATGCGAACGTGGCAATCATGATGCCCAGCGACGCCACCGAAAACAGGAACAATGCCAGCCCTACCGCATAAAGCGGCACCGAGCCGATGAGCGGCACGCCTATGCTCAAATGCACGATAAACCACAGCGACGACAATGCCGCCACCCAAATCACGGCGGCATTTGCCAGCACTTTGCCCATCATCAGTTCGAACGCATTGACCGGCATCACCAGCAAATGCTCGATTGTGCCGCGTTCGCGTTCGCGGATAACTGCCGCCCCCGTCAATAAAATCAGCAACATACACGACATCGAGCCGATTTGCGAAGTCGGCATGAACCACGAGCTCTCGCCGTTGGGATTGTAATAAGTGTTAATGACGGGGCTGATTAATTCCGGCCGCGTCACGCCGGTGAATTCGTAAATTTCGCGGTTGATAATTTGCGAAAGATACGACGCGCCCACCCCCGCCTGCGTCATCGACGTCGCATCAACCAAAAGCTGCAAATCAGGATTGCGCCCCGCCGCCATGTCGCGCTGAAAATTGGGCGGCACTTCCAAAATAAAGGTGAATTCGCCCTTGTCCATCAATTCGTCCGAATCCTCGCGCCGCACGTCCTCTACCGGTTTGAAAAACGGATGCTGCACGGCATCGCGGATACGCATAGACAAAACCGAACGGTCTTGATCGATGATGCCGACAGTGGCATTTTTCAAATCCGCGCCCACCTGCGCCATCTGATAAATCGTGGCTGTAAAGATATACGCAATCAGTACCATCAGCACCGGATCAGTCAGCACACTGCGGAACTCTTTGAGCATCATGGTTAGAATGTTTTTCAGGGTACGCATGGGGATTCCTGTTTATGGGTTGTATTGTCAAAGGCCGTCTGAAAAATTGTCCGGCTGTTTTTCAGCTTTACAGCCTCGGTTTTCCCATTAAAAGTCCGACAGCAGGTTCGCTGTGTACACACAATAGAGTCTGTTTTTTCCTAAAAAATCCGTCGAAACGCAGCGGATAAAGACAACGCATATGGAATCGGCTACCATGCCGATTGGTCAATCCGACTCGTTTAGTCAGACCGATAATGTATAATTATGTTTTTCAAATAAGGTCATTTGGGATCAGCTTTAATTTCAGACGACCTATTTCATCAACCAAGTCATAAGGAACTATGATGTCCGCCAAACCTTTACTGCTCTGCCTGCTTCTCGCTTCCCCTGCCGCTTTTGCCGGCAATCTGTCCTGCCATGAAAGCCCGAAATCCACGGGCAACCCCGAACTCGATGCCATCGTGACCCGCTACGAATGCCGTTATACCGGTTCGCTGCAACAAGCCTATTCCGCCTTTATGAAGCAAGGTTACAACGGCGAAGCGCCCTACCCTAAGACCGTTCCTTCCACCCTGCCGCGCAAAAACCTGACCTTGAACAAAAAAGAAAAAATGGAATGCGGCAACGAACCCGAAATTTCCGAATGGTCTCTCAAACTGCGCCGTAAAAATCCCAACCATATCGATATGAAATACCAAGGTTCGGATTGCGCTTCAGCCATTACTACCGAGACGGAATTTAACCGCAAAGGCAAAACCGTCAAAATTATTCACAAAGTTTACGCCTCATAAGCGGATAACATCCATATCGTGAAATTTGGCGTTTGCCGCATCATGGGTGGGACTACGGATAAACTGATACGAAATGGCAAACCCACTCCGTAGCAGTTTAATCAGGAGTCCCACTTATTCCGCCAGCGCCGCATCCACTGCCGAGAGCGCATGGATGGCAGTGCTGTCGAACACGGGCAGCGGGCTGTCGGTTTCGTTTACGAGCAGGCAGATTTCAGTGCAGCCAAGTATTACGCCCTGCGCGCCTTCCTTTTTCAGACGACCTATCACGTCGTAAAAGTAGCGGGCGGATTCGGGGCGGATGCGGTTCAGGCACAGTTCGTCAAAAATAATGCGGTGGATTTCGTCTTGTTCGGCGGCGGTCGGAGTTATGGTTTGTACGCCCTGCGAACCCATGCGTTCCGTATAAAAACCGTCGCTCATGGTAAAGCGCGTGCCGAGCAGGCCGACGGCGGACAAGCCCTGCCGTTTGATGGCGGCGGCGGTGGCATCGACGACGTGCAGCAAGGGGATGCCGGCCGCCTGTTCGATGGCGGGGGCGACTTTGTGCATGGTGTTGGTGGCGAGCAGCAAAAAATCCGCACCGCCCGCTTCGAGCTTCCGCGCGCTTTGCGCCAACACGTTTCCCGCCGCCGCCCAATCGCCGCTTTTCTGCAAACGGACGATTTCTTCAAAATCCACGCTGTCGAGCAGGATTTTGGCGCTGCGGTTGCCGCCCAAACGGCGGTTGGTCTCGCGGTTGATGATTTGGTAGTAGAGCACGGTGCTTTCGGGGCTCATGCCGCCGATGATGCCTATGGTTTTCATGTTTTTTCCTTTCGTTTGATGTGTGGAGTTAATCAATCCTAGCGCGTCAGCACGAAGCTGTCATCTATCAGCCGCCACACGTTTTCTGCGGGCGTTTGCGCCAATACGATGCTCAACC
>CAJZEA010000152.1:0-4007 GCA_915066515.1 uncultured Neisseria sp.
AGGTTTCAGACGACCTTTTATTGTAAAAATCTATAAATTTAATAGATAATAACTAATCTCATATTATCAAATTGGAAAAGATAACCCGCTGATTAGCTTAATATTTAACATAGTTAAATTATGTTAACTAAAACATACGCTATCCAAACCTGATTTCACAATTGATTTAAATCATAATATCTTGTGTCCAAATCTCTAAAATACCCGAAATCATACTAGATATTGATTTTCGAATAACAAGCTACAAGAGTCGAGGAACGCAAAATGCCGAAAATCCCTGAGTTGGTTTGTCCCGCCGGTAATCTGCCCGCTTTGAAGACAGCGGTGGACAATGGCGCGGACACTGTGTACATGGGGCTGAAAGATGCGACGAATGCGCGCAATTTTCCGGGGCTGAATTTCGATATGAAATCGGCGCAGGAAGGGGTGGCTTACGCCCATGCGCGTGGCCGCAATGTGCTGATGGCCATCAATACTTTTGCCCAGGCGGGGCAAATCGAGCGGTGGCATCGGGCTGTCGATACGGCGGTGCAACTGGGGGCGGACGCGATAATCGTCGCCGACCCTGCGATTATGGCTTATGCCGCCGAGCGTCATCCTAATTTGAGGCTGCACATGTCGGTGCAAGGTTCGGCGACCAATTACGAAGCCATCAATATGATGAAGGAGCTGTTCGGTATCCGCCGTGCCGTGCTGCCGCGCGTTTTGACGGTCGATCAGGTCAAGCATGTGATTGACAATACGGATGTGGAAATCGAAGTGTTCGGTTTCGGCAGCCTGTGCGTGATGGTGGAAGGGCGCTGCATTTTGTCGAGCTATGCGACGGGCGAATCGCCGAATATGCAGGGTGTGTGTTCGCCTGCCAAAGCCGTACGCTGGGAGCAGCTTCCCGACCGTATGAACGTGCGGCTGAATCAGGTGCTAATCGACCAGTACAAACCGAACGAACCGGCAGGTTATCCGACCCTGTGCAAAGGCCGTTTTGAAGTCAATGACGAAACCTATTACGCGCTGGAAGAGCCGACCAGCCTGAACGTTTTGGAAATGCTGCCCGAACTCATCAAAATCGGCGTTTCCGCCATCAAAATAGAAGGCCGCCAGCGCAGCCCGATGTACACGGCGCAGGTAACCAAATCGCTGCGTCAGGCCTTGGATGCGGCCGCTGCCGATCCGGCGCATTTCAAAGTCAATCCGCTATGGAACAATGCTTTGAGTAAGGTTTCGGAAGGGCATCAGACGACCTTGGGCGCATACAGCCGTCCGTGGAAATAAGGGGGAGGGAAAATGAATACGATGAAACTATCGCTGGGGCCGGTTTTGTTTTTCTGGCAGAAGGAAGCCCTGCTGGAATTTTACGCCGCCATGCTGGATGCGCCGGTGGACACCATTTATCTGGGCGAAGTGGTGTGTTCGCGCCGCCAGAAAATGCGTTTTGCCGACTGGGTCAGCCTGGCGGAAGATTTGGCGGAAAGCGGCAAGGAAATTATTCTGTCGTCGCAGGTGCTGC
Organism: uncultured Neisseria sp.; assembly: GCA_915066515.1. Classification (GTDB taxonomy): domain Bacteria; phylum Pseudomonadota; class Gammaproteobacteria; order Burkholderiales; family Neisseriaceae; genus Neisseria. The sequence goes on from CAJZEA010000152.1 coordinate 1,508, forward strand.
TGGAAAGCGAATCCGATTTGAAACGCCTGCGCAAAATCACAGGACAGGACAAATTCAAAGTCGAAGCCAACGACATGGGCGCGGTCAAACTGGCGCGCGAACACGGCATTCCCTTTGTCGCCGGCGCCAGCCTGAACATTTACAACGAAAGCACGCTGGCGCTATTTCAAAAACTGGGCGCATACCGCTGGATTGCGCCGTCCGAGTTGAGCCGCGACAAAGTTGCCGAAATCATCAAGGTTTCAGACGACATTGAAACGGAATTGTTTGCTTGGGGCAAAATGCCGCTTGCCTACTCATCGCGCTGCTTTACCGCGCGGCATTACAACCTGAACAAAGACGGCTGCGAGTTTCGTTGCTTGGATTACGAACAAGGCATGGACATGAATACCCGCGAGGGCAAGCCGTTTTTAACCATCAACGGCATCCAAACCATGTCTTACGGCTGCCAAAACCTGCTGCCGCACCATGAGGATTTGCGGCAAATCGGTGTGAACATGCTGCGCCTGTCGCCGCAAATGCACGGTATGACGGAAATCGTCCGTATCCACCGCGACGTATTGGACGGCAAAGCCGCATTGGCGGATGCGCTGCCCGAATTGGAAAGATTGACCACCGGCACGCTGGTGGACGGCTATTGGCATGGCCAGCCCGGTATCGAAGCCGTGAAGGAGGAATATTATGGCGTTGCCTGAAATCGTATTGCCCGCATGGGCGGGAAAAATCGGCGGTAAATTACCGGGCAGGCCGCCGCGTTTCGCTTTGGTTTTTGCCCTCAACACCATGCTCAAACGCGGATTGCTGCCCGCCGACATGAGCCTGTTTGACGGCAAAAAATTCGAAATCGACGTATTGGACGCGGGCATCAAGGTGCGTTTCACCGCCAATGCCGAAAAATTCATCGATGCGGACTTCTTCGGCACGCCCGATTTGCGCCTTGCCGCCAACGGTATCGACTTTATGCGCATGATGATGCGCGAGGAAGACCCGGATACTTTGTTTTTCAACCGTAAACTGCAAATCGAAGGCGATACCGAGCTGGGGCTAATTACCAAAAACCTGCTTGACAGCGTAGACTGGCCGTTTGGCGATTGGTTTTTGAAACGGCAGTTGTCCGATTGAATGCCGGTTCGTGCAAGAATGAAGCAAAGCATTCATCCGTTAAGCTTCTGATTTCACAATAATGAAGGTCGTCTGAAACCTGTTTCCAGTTTCAGACGACCTTCTTTTATCTGCATTCGTTTTAATCCGTCATTAGTCTTTCAATGCAGCCAATACTTTGCCGGCGATTTCATTCAGGCTTACGGTTTGCGCCTGATTGTCGCGGCGTTCGGCGTATTCGACATTGCCTTCTTTCAAGGCGCGGTCGCCGATGACGATGCGGTGCGGGATGCCCAGAAGCTCGGAGTCGTTCAGCAGTACGCCTGCGCGTTCGTCGCGGTCGTCGAGGAGGACGTCTGCGCCTGCCGCCAACAGTTCGGCGTAGATTTTGTCGGCGGCTTCGCGCACGGTGTCTGATTTTTTGTAGTTCATCGGCACGATAACGACTTCAAACGGTGCCATCGCTTTGGTCCAGATGATGCCTTTTTCGTCGTTATTCTGCTCGATGGCAGCGGCAACGACGCGGGTGATGCCGATGCCGTAGCAGCCCATTTCCATGATTTGCGATTTGCCGTTGTTGTCGAGGAAGCTCACGTTCATGGCTTGGGTGTATTTGTCGCGTAATTGGAAAACGTGTCCGACTTCGATGCCGCGCGCCAGTTTCAGACGGCCTTGTTCGTCGGGGCTTTCGTCGCCTTCGACGACGTTGCGCAAATCGACGAATTCAGGCTCGGCGGCGTCGCGGCCGAAGTTGAAGCCGGTATAGTGGTAGTCGTCTTCGTTCGCGCCGATAACCCAGTCCGCGCCTTTTTCGGTGGCGAAATCGGCATAGACTTTGCCTGTGAAGCCGACGGGGCCGAGCGAGCCGCCGTTTGCGCCGAACTGCGCTCGGATGGCGGCAGGGTCTGCCATGGTCAGCGGCGATTTCACACCTGCGAGTTTTTCGGCTTTGATGTCGTTGAACTCATGGTCGCCGCGCAACAGCAATAAGACGATTTCGCCTTTGTTTTCGCCTTCGACCACGATGGATTTCAGTGTTTTTTCAATCGGAATGATGAGGAAATCAACCAATGAATCAATGGTTTTGACGTTCGGCGTGTGTACTTTGGCCAGCTCTGCCTGAGCGGCTGCGCGTTCGCCTTTGAGCGGCAAGGTCGGTGCCAGTTCGATATTGGCGGCGTAATCGGAAGTGTCGCTGTACGCAATGACATCTTCGCCGCTTTCCGCCAATACTTGAAACTCGTGCGAACCGGTGCCGCCGATGCTGCCGGTGTCTGCGGCAACGGAACGGAATTCCAAGCCCAGACGGGTGAAGATGCGGCAGTAAGCGTCGTACATGGCATCATAGGTCGTCTGAAGCGAGGCATAGTCGGCATGGAAGGAATAAGCGTCTTTCATG
>CAJZEA010000153.1:0-3999 GCA_915066515.1 uncultured Neisseria sp.
CCGACCCCTTCGTCCCGAACGAAGTGCGCTACCGGGCTGCGCTACATTCCGAATGAGTGGCTATTATAGAGGAATTTTCGGCAGGATGCACGGATTTTGTTCACAATCTAAAATAAAAATAGATGAATTGCCTTCAATCTGCCCCTGTTTTCAATTAACATAACCTATCTTTAAAATTTATTTTATAAATAATCCTCAGACTTGATTTGAATCAAAGCTCCAAATTGAGTTTCATTTATAATCGCCGACATTGGAGCTGAGACGACAATTTCTCAAAGTCCTCAAGATTTTCTGATCAGTAGATGACGCATCTGCTTTGATTTAATACTCTCTATCTCTTTCCTCTTGATGTGTGTGTGTTTGGGTGTGGCAGTTGCCACCCCTTTTTTTTGGCTTTTATGTGAAGTAAAATCCGTAACAGCAAATTCTTAACTTCAACCATTTATCCGGAAACAAAATCATGAGCAATAAATTGACTCCGCCTGCCGAACTGCCTGATGAGCAGGATTTACGGGCGGTATTGGCGTACAACATGCGGCTTTTCCGCGTGAATAAGGGCTGGTCTCAGGAAGAGCTGGCGCGGCAATGCGGTTTGGACAGGACTTATGTATCGGCTGTGGAGCGCAAACGCTGGAACATTGCGTTGTCGAATATTGAAAAAATGGCGACGGCTTTGAGTGTGGCGGCGTATCAGTTGCTGCTGCCGCCGCAGGAGCTGCTAAACCTGATGACCAATCCCTCTGATGCCCAACAGAGGTCGTCTGAAAACGATATTTGACCGCCGAATCATCCGCCTCCCCTCTCACCATAACTCGAAAGAATAAAAAATGTCTGCAAACCTGTCTTCAGCATTGGAAACCTTCAAACAGCAGTGCACTGCCGCCGAAGCGCATTATTTGAAAGCCAACCGTGTGTCGGTATTTTTCAGGGAATACACGGCGGCAGTCGAAACCTTGCTGGCGGCATTGTGGGCAGAGCATTTTCAAAACAGCGCGTTATGCCTGATGGCGACCGGCGGCTTCGGGCGCGGCGAGCTGTATCCTTATTCTGATTTAGATTTGGCAGTCGTGTCGTCTGAAACCGTTTCAGACGACCTTCAGGAAAAAATTGCGGCTTTCGTGCAGGCTTTATGGGATATGAAACTTTCGCCGTCGGTCAAAAGCGGCAGCGTTGACGAACTGTGTGAAAGCGTGCGCGATGATATTACGGGGGACACGGCGTTTTTAGAGGCCCGTTTTTTGTTCGGCAACCGCCAAATAGCGGACGAGTTGGCGGAAAAAATGAACGCGCAACGCAATGTAGCGGCGTTTATCGAAGCAAAACTGGTGGAGATGGAACACCGCCATGCCAAATCGCAAGGTTCGGGAGCGGTATTGGAGCCGAACATCAAAAGCTGTCCCGGCGGTCTGCGCGACATCCACACCCTGCTTTGGATAGCGAAGGCGCAAGGCTTGGCGGCCAACCTGCCTGCGCTGGTCAAACAAGGCATTCTGACGCGCACCGAAGCCGGCATGCTTTCACACGGCTACCGCCGCCTCGCCCATATCCGCATCCATCTGCATTTAAACGCAAAACGCGCCGAAGACCGCCTGCTGTTCGATTTGCAGCCTCAAGTCGCCGAAAGCATGGGCTATAAGGGTGTGAATCTCCGCCGCCAAAGCGAAGAACTGATGCGCGTGTTTTACCGCGCGATTAAAACTGTCAAACAACTGAGCGGCATCCTCACACCCATGCTGCAAAGCCGCGTTTCCTCGACGCCGATGCGCGTTACCCTGCGGATTGACGACGACTACATCCAAGTGAACAACCAAATCGCCGCGCGGCACACCGATATTTTTTTCAGACGACCCGAACACATTTTCAAAATCGTTGAAATCATGCAGCAGCGCAACGACATTACCGCGCTCGAACCGCAAACCCTGCGCGCCTGGTGGGGCGCGACGCGCAAAATCAACCGCAGCTTCTACCAAAATCCCGAAAACCGCCGCCGCTTCGCCGGCTTTTTCCGCCGCGGCAACGGACTGACCCAAACCCTGCGCTTTCTCAACCTCTACGGCGTGTTGGGCCGCTACCTGCCTGCATGGGAAAAAATCGTCGGCCTGCTCCAGCATGACCTGTTCCACATCTATCCCGTGGACGACCACATCCTCGCCGTCGTCCGCAACGTCCGCCGCCTTGCCCTAGACATGCACAGCCACGAGCTGCCCTACGCCTCCGCACTGATGCAGTCCTTTGAAAAACAAGACATCCTCTATCTCGCCGCCTTCTTCCACGACATCGCCAAAGGACGCGGCGGCGACCATGCCATACAAGGCATCGCAGACGCGCGCCAATTTGCCGCCGACCACTTCCTGACCGAAGAAGAAAGCAACCTGCTCGCCTGGCTGGTCGAAAACCACCTGCTCATGTCCACCGTCGCCCAAAAAGAAGACATCCAAGACCCCGACGTACTCGATGCCTTCTGCAAACGCGTACAAACCCACGAACGCCTCAGCGCACTCTACCTCCTGACCATTTCCGACATACGCGGCACCAATCCCAAACTGTGGAACGCATGGCGCGCCAGCCTGCTGGAAAGCCTGTTCCACGCCGCCGGACGCTACCTCGCAGGCAACGGCGGCAATCCGCACGCCCTCTTCGGCCGCCGCCAACAAGAAGCCGCCGATTTGCTTACCCGCGCCGCCGTCCCCGAAAAACAGCAGAAAAAACTATGGAACGCGCTCGGTTCCGCCTACTTCGCCCGCCATCAGTCCCGCGAAATCCTGTGGCACGCTGCCAATCTCGTACACGACTTTGAAACCCCCATCGTCCGCAGCCGCATCCTGCCCAAAAGCGACAGCTTCCAAGTCATGGTCTTCATGCCTAACGGTCCGCGCCTGTTTGCCCGCCTCTGCCGCATCTTCAGCCGCCACGGCTTCGACATCCTCGCCGCCCGCGCCTTCATCACCGAACACGACTACATCCTCGACACCTTCATCGTGCAAATCCCCTCGCAGCACGCCCCCGAAGACTACCCCGACATCCAAAGCGCGCTCGAAGCAGAACTTAACAGCTTTATCCACGGACACACTGTTGCCGAAACCCAAAGCCGCAGCCGCCGCATCAGCCGCCGCAGCCGCTACATGCCGATTGCGCCAAGCATTACCATCACCCCCGAAGAAGACTACCCCGACTGGTACTCCGTCGAAATCACCGCCGTCAACCGCCCTTTCCTGCTCGCCGACATGGCGGAAGTCTTCTTCGCCCACAACGTCAGCCTGCGCTACGCCAAAATTTCCACGCTGGACGAACGCGTCGAAGACAACTTCATCGTCTTCAGCCCCGATTTGAAAAACCCGAAAACGCAGTCGTCGTTGAAACAGGCTTTGTTGGAACAATTGTCGGTGTGATGGTTGGATTTAGAGGAAAAGTATGAGGTCGTCTGAAAATCAGCTCAAATAATGTTGCCAGCCTTTTTGACATAAATTATCAGGGTCTTCCCAATATTGCTCGTCTAAGTCCTCAAGGAGATTTTCACTTTCCAAACTGAGATATTTCGGAATATCCCATGTTTCCTTTAAAACTTTTCCTTCTTTTTGCACTCTCTGCACCTCAGACGTAACTGTCTCGAGTGCCTGGCGTATCAAGGCTGCACTACGATTGGCCTTCATTTTTTCTAAAATATCGCAGGTCGTTTCGGCGGCAGAAAAGCCCCAATTACATAAAAACTGGAGCATGCCGCCGTTGTAAATATCGGCTTCCGCGCGCCAAATGTAAACCAATTCTTGCTCTTGTTTATCCAAACGGTCGAAATTTCCATCGTATTTATCGAACAAACGGTCAACAGTTTGTTGCAACAGTGATTCAAAAATTTCTACTTGATCTTGTTCGTTCATCATTTTTCCCAATAGATACAGCCGGATTACAAAAGGTCGTCTGAAACCCTGTTTCCAGTTTGAACTGCACCCCAAAAGTTGGACATCCCCTCCAACTCACAAGGTGCAGTTTTTTTATGAGCAA
>CAJZEA010000154.1:0-3978 GCA_915066515.1 uncultured Neisseria sp.
GCACGAATTTGATTTTTCCCAATCCACAAAGCCACCCCCATCCTAGCCTTCCCCCCGCCGGACGGGGGAAGGAACAGAATTGCTGATAAATCGAAGAGGTCGTCTGAAAATTACAATTTATGAGGTTTCAGACGACCTCGTCTAATGAGTTCAAATAACAGCAAACATCTCACATCCACCGCCATCCCCTTCTATACCTTCCCCATCTGCCGTAACCTACCCCCTCTCCCGTCCGGCGGGAGAGGGCTGGGGAGAGGGTGGCTCTATGAACCACACGAATTTGATTTCCCCAAACCACAAAACCACCCCCATCCTAGCCTTCCCCCGCCAGATGGGGGAAGGAACAGGATTGCTGATACGGCAAAGAGGTCGTCTGAAAATTACGATTTATGGAATTTCAGACGACCTCGTTCATCATCAGACCACGCCGAATACACTGCCGCCGTCATTCCCGCGCAGGCGGGAATCCATTGGTGGGATGAGGTGTGTTTGGATGGTTCTTAAGATTTTTGTTGCGAGATTTCTGTTGCTGAAAATTAGATTCCTGTCGCAACCTGTCCTCATGAATGTGAGAATGGCAGTAGTCAGACAAAAATTTATGCCACACCCTGCAACCTGCCCCCTATCCCGTCCGGCGGGAGAGGGCTGGGGAGAGGGTGGCTCTATGGGCTGCACGAATTTGATTTTTCCCAATCCACAAAGCCACCCCCATCCTAGCCTTCCCCCGCCGGACGGGGGAAGGAACAGGATTGCTGATACGGCAAAGAGGTCGTCTGAAAATAAGAATTTATGAATTTCAGACGACCTCTTTCACAATCAAACCACACTAAACAATCCTCCGTCGTCATTCCCACATAAAGAAGAGGTCGTCTGAAACCCATCTTTCAGACGACCTCTTTTCTCTTTCAAAAACGCTCTGCCTCAACCCCTAGCCTGCTTCTTGTAAGAAGCCTGCCAGTGCAGCGGTGTCGAGTGCGATCATCAGTTCTTCGTTGGTCGGCACGACCAAAACGGCGGGGTTGGAACCTGTCGGGCTAATGATGCCTGAGTTGCCGTAGCGTTTTTCCATGTTGGCTTTGGTGTCGATGTGCAGTCCCAAATAGTCGAGGTAGGCAACGGTTTTGGCGCGGATGTTGCGGGAGTTTTCGCCGATGCCGCCGGTGAAGACGAGGGCGTCTATGCCGCCGCAGGCGACCGACATCGAGGCGATGTATTTGGCGAGGCGGTAGGTCATGACTTCGAGGGCGAGGCGTGCGCCTTCGTGGCCTTCGTCGGCGGCGATTTCGAGGGTGCGGCAGTCGTTGGAGAGTTCGGAGATGCCGAGCAATCCTGATTTTTTGTTCAGCATTTCATCGACTTGTTCAATGTTCATGCCGGCGTGGGCGGTCAGGTAGCTGTACACGCCGGGGTCGATGTCGCCGCAGCGGGTGCCCATGACGAGGCCTTCGATGGGGGTGAAGCCCATGCTGGTATCGACGGATTTGCCGTTTCGGATGGCGGTGATGGATGCGCCGTTGCCGAGGTGGGCGACGATCATGCGCAAATCTTCCAGCGGTTTGCCCAAAATCCGCGCGGCTTCGGGGGCGACGTAGCGCATGCTGGTGCCGTGGAAGCCGTAGCGGCGGAAGGCGTATTTTTTGCGCAATTCGCGCGGCACGGCGTAGGTGTAGGCGCGTTCGGGCATGGTTTGGTGGAACGAGGTGTCCATCACGCCGACGTTGGGCAGGCCAGGGAAGTGTTCCTGCGCGGCGAGGATGCCGCTGATGTTGGCGGGGTTGTGCAGCGGGGCGAGCGGGATGCAGGCTTTCAGTTCGTCAAGTACGTCTTGGTCGATGAGGACGGACTCGTGATATTTTTCGCCGCCGTGGGCGATGCGGTGGCCGATGGCTTTGATGCGGTCGTGCAGGCCGTGTTTTTCCAGTTCGTTCAACAGCATACCCACCGCGCCGGCGTGGCAGTTGCGGCCGGTCAGGGGAACTTGGCGTTTGTTGCCGTCTTTGTTGAAGGTGATGACGGCTTCGGGCGTACCCAAACGTTCGCCGAGGCAGCTTAGGACGACGCTGCCGCTTTTGCGGTCGATAACGGCGCCTTTAAGCGAGGAACTGCCGCAGTTCAGGACGAGGATGAGTTGGTCGGACATGATATTTCTCCTTGTAGTTTGTGGTTGTTTTTTTTGGTGGGGTCGTCTGAAAAAGGATGGGCGTTGGGCGGGGTGTGTTTCAGACGACCTTTTTATGGCTCGCGGGTAAAGCCCACGCTACGTCGGTTCAAAAACAATCATCGGGAACGCGCACCCGCCCTTCCATAATCACGCGCGCGCTGCGGCTCATGACGGCTTTTTTCACCGCCCAAATGCCGTCCGAACACTCCGCCGCCGCGCCGACGCGCAATGTGCCGGAAGGATGTCCGAAGCGCACTTCGTTGCGCGTTCCGCCGCCTGCGGCGAGGTTGACCAGCGTGCCGGGGACGGCGGCGGCAGCGGCGATAGCGACCGAGGCAGTGCCCATCATGGCGTGGTGCAGTTTGCCCATGCTCAGGGCGCGTACCAGCAAATCGATGTCGGCGGCGTTTACGGTTTTGCCGCTGGAGGCGGTGTAATCGGCGGCGGGCGCGACGAAGGCGACTTTCGGCGTGTGCGCGCGGGCGGCTGCTTCAGACACGTCGTTAATCAAGCCCATTTTCAGCGCACCGTAAGCGCGGATTTTCTCGAATTTTTCCAGCGCGGCGGCATCGTTGTTGATGTCGTCCTGCAATTCTTTGCCCGTGTAGCCCAAGTCGGCGGCGTTCAGGAAAACGGTCGGAATGCCCGCGTTGATGAGCGTGGCTTTCAGACGACCTATGCCCGGAACGTCCAGCTCGTCCACCAAGTTGCCGGTCGGGAACATACTGCCTTCGCCGTCGGCGGGGTCGAGGAATTCGATTTGCACTTCGGCGGCGGAAAAGGTAACGCCGTCCAGCTCGAAATCGCCCGTTTCCAAAACTTCGCCGTTTTGCATCGGAACATGGGCAATGATGGTTTTGCTGATGTTTTTCTGCCAGATTTTGACCGTGCAGATGCCGTCTGAAGGGATTGTGCCTTTATCGACCAAGCCCTGCTCGATGGCGAACGCGCCCACGGCGGCGGTGAGGTTGCCGCAGTTGCCGCTCCAATCGACGAACGGCTTGTCGATGGAAACTTGTCCGAAAAGGTAATCAACATCGTGGTCAGCACGTTCGGACTTGTCCAAAATCACCGCCTTGCTGGTGGACGAGCTGGCATTGCCCAAACCGTCTATCTGCTTGCCGTAGGGGTCGGGGCTGCCCAGTACGCGCAACAGGATTTTGTCGCGCGCGCTGCCCGCTTCCCGCGCCGCCTCGGGCAGGTCGGAACGTTTGAAAAACACGCCTTTTGATGTGCCGCCGCGATAGTAAACGGCAGGGATTTTGATTTGCGGCATTTTGGGGTTCTCCTTATGTAGCGTGGGCTTTGCCCACGATTTTTACCGTGTCAACTTAGCCTTTATTTCGTGGGCAAAGCCCACGCTACACCCACTTTCCAGAAGTACATTAGGCTACCACTCCGACAAAGCCGTTTGATTCCGCTAAATGTCGGGGTTCGCCCCAATTTACGGCTGCTGTGTTGTGATACGGCAGATTATTAAACCCCGTCATTCCCGCGCAGGCGGGAATCCAGACTTATCCGCACGGAAACTCATCGGATAAAAAGGTTTCCTCAATTCCACTTTCTGGATTCCCGCCTGCGCGGGAATGACGATTTACAGTAGATGCCTGCCATATCGGGAATTACGTGAATGAGCAAGAATGTTGAACCCGACCCACGCTACGTCTGCTTTTCAGACGACCTCTAAGCCGCGTTCCCTTCCAAAAAGTCCTGTGCAAACCGTTGCAGCACGCCACCGGCTTCGTACACCAGCACTTCCTCTGCGGTATCGAGGCGGCAGGTCACGGGGACTTCGACGGTTTCGCCGTTTTTGCGGT
>CAJZEA010000155.1:0-3941 GCA_915066515.1 uncultured Neisseria sp.
GCCTGATGGGTACGCAATCCACCGGCAACGGCCGCCGCGAAAGCTACGCCTCCGCTCCTATGCCGCGCATGACCAATACCTTCATGGAAAACGGCGGCTACGAACCCGACGAAATCATCGCGTCCATCGACAAAGGCATTTACGCCGTCAACTTCGGCGGTGGACAAGTGGACATCACCAGCGGCAAATTTGTCTTCAGCGCATCCGAAGCGTGGTGGGTCGAAGGCGGCAAACTGCAATATCCTGTCAAAGGCGCGACCATCATCGGCAACGGACCTGAAGTGTTGAAACATGTTTCCATGATAGGCAACGATACTGCGTTGGACAGCGGTGTCGGCGTGTGCGGCAAAGATGGACAGAGCGTTCCTGTCGGCGTCGGACAACCGACCTTGCGGATTGATTCGGGACTGACCGTCGGCGGTAGCGAGATTTAAGGCAATTAAAAATAAAACGTCGTCTGAAAACCGTATTTGGGGTTTTCAGACGACGTTTTGTATTAGATGGTCGGCTTATTGATTGGAAACTGTTGAAGCTTTGTCATGTTCGAGTTCAAAGAGAATCATGTTTTAAGGCATTAAAGCACAAGTTTATCTGCTCGAACGTTCTACACGATTTTTGGCTTATCCATCTGCTGAGACACAAAAAACAAGCCGCCGAAAAAATCGGCGGCTTGTTGAATATCATCACGATTGAAAGCTCTGTGCATGATTTCATCGATGCCCGGTATTCAATGCGCTTTACTCTTGGACAAAAGTAACGCCGTGAAGATGGGAATTGAGGATGGCGGTCCGTAAGGCAGTCAATGCTTTGGGGCGGACGAAGTTCCGACGGTATGCCAAAACGACGCGACGGTGCGGTACGGAGCCTGAAAACGGGATGATGCTGAACAATAAATGGTCGTTTTCGGTCAGTGCGGTAGCGGGCATGACGCTGATGGCGAGACCGCTGGCAACCATGTGGCGGATGGTGTTGATGGAGCTGCCTTGCAGGGTGTTGGTCAGACCTTGGATTTTCTGCTTGGCGGCCAGCTCGGAGCAGCTTGATAAGACCTGATCGCGCATACAGTTGCCTTCCGTCAGCAACAAGACCTGCTCTTCGCTCAACATCTGCGGGGTGACGGCATCGAGTTCTTCGAAATGGTGTCCTTTGGGGACGATGACGAAGAAAGGCTCGTCATACAGCGGCTCGGTGACGATGCCCGGCTCTTGGAAGGGTTCTGCGACTACGATGGCATCGACGTCGCCGCGTTTGAGCGATTCGGTCAGGATGTGCGTGTAGTTTTCTTCAAGCATCAGGGGCATTTTCGGCGCGGTTTCGCGCAGGGAAATGATGAGCTTGGGCAGAAGGTAGGGGGCGACGGTAAAAATCAGACCGAGTTTGAATGCGCCTTCCAACTCGTTTTGCTCTTCGCTGGCAAGGTGCTTGATCAGCTCGGCTTCTTCCAACACGCGGCGGGCTTGGGCAACGATGCGCTCGCCCGCTTCGGTGGTGATGATGTCGTTGCTGCTGCGGTCAAACAGGGATACCGACAGCTCTTCTTCCAGCTTTTTGATGGCGATGGAAAGGGTGGGCTGGCTGACAAAGCAGCGGCGCGCGGCACGTCCGAAATGACGTTCCTGCGCGACGGCTACGATGTAACGCAATTCGGTCAAGGTCATGTGTTAAGCCTTTTTCTGTTCCGTTTTTTGTTCAGGCAGGGTGATGTTCAATTCGAGAACGTCCATACCGTCCTGCTTTTCTTGGGAAATGCGGATGTCGTCCAAGGAAACGTTGACGTATTTGGACAATACTTCCAGCAATTCTTTGCGCAGGGTCGGCAGGTAGTCGGGCGCTTGACCTTCTTGCGCGCGCTCTTGGGCAATGATGATTTGCAGGCGGTCGCGTGCAACGGCGGCGGTTTTCGGTTTTCTGCCGAACAACATATCCATTAATGACATGACTTAGCCTCCGAACAGCCGTTTGAAGAAGCCTTTTTTCTCGGCTTCGAGGAAACGCATTTCACGGTTTTCACCCAAGAGGCGCGCGATAACGTCTTTGTAGGCTTCTGCGGCAGTTGCGCTGTCTTGGTGGATGACGGGTTCGCCGGCATTGGACGCTTGCAGGACGTTTTGCGATTCGGGAATGACGCCGATGAGCGGGATGCGCAAGATGTCGCAAATGTCTTGTACGGACAGCATTTCGCCTTTGTTGACGCGCTCGGGCGAGTAGCGGGTAATCAGCAGGTGTTCTTTGACCGTGCCGCCTTGTTCGGCTTTGCGGGATTTGCTTTGCAGGATGCCCAAGATGCGGTCGGAGTCACGGACGCTGGATACTTCGGGGTTGGTGGTGACGATGGCTTCGTCGGCGAAGTAGAGCGCCATCAATGCGCCTTGTTCGATACCGGCGGGGGAGTCGCAGATGATGTATTCAAATCCCATTTTGTCACTGCTCAATTCCTGCATGACTTTCTCAACGCCTTCACGGGTCAGCGCGTCTTTGTCGCGGGTTTGCGATGCGGGCAGGATGAAGAGGTTTTCGCAGTTTTTGTCTTTAATCAGGGCCTGGGTGAGCGTGGCTTCGCCTTGGATAACGTTAACCAGGTCGTAAACGACGCGTCGTTCGCAACCCATAATCAGGTCGAGGTTGCGCAAGCCGACGTCAAAGTCGATGACGGCTGTTTTGTGGCCGCGCAGAGCCAGTCCGGTTGCGATACTGGCGCTGGTCGTGGTTTTGCCTACGCCGCCTTTGCCTGAAGTTACTACGATGATTTTTGTCACGATGTTTCCTTTATCAAATGCTTGGAATGGTTAATCTGTGTCGATTGCGCTGATAACCAGGCGGTTGTCTTGCAATGAAACCTGTACGGCTTTTTTGTGCAGGTGGTCGGGCAGGTCTTGTTCGAAATTGCGGTAAATACCCGCTACGGAGACCAGTTCCGCCTGCATGGAGTGGATGAAGATGCGCGCGTTGGTATTGCCTTTCGCGCCTGCCAGAGCCCTGCCGCGCATGGGCGCATAAATATGAATGTTTCCGTCGGCAATGAGTTCCGCACCTTGGCTGACGATGCCGGTCACGATAAGGTCGCCGTTTTCCGCGTAAACCTGTTGTCCGGTACGGACGGGGGTGCTGATGAGGACGGTCGGGTTGCTGATGACCGTTGCCTGAACGGGTGCAGGCTCTTGGTTGATTTTGGGCTGTTGCGGCTCGGATTTGTCGCTACGGCTGAAAACCAAATGGTAACGTGCTGCGAAGGATGCCCAATATTCGCTTTCGTGGCGCAGCCCCAGAATCTGCATGCCGTAACGGGCGAAAAGGGAAATCATGGAACCGATGTCCAATGACTCGGGATGGTCAAAATCCTGCACATCCAAAACGAAGGGGACGACATCCAATTCTTGGTATTGACCGGCGCGTTGGCGCAAAAATTCTTCCAGCTCGGTCAAGTCTGCGGTATGCAGGTGAATAGCCAGCACGTCAAGCCGGGCTGACTTTATGTCGAAGGCGGGTTTCATAATAGTGAGTAAATCATAAAATTTTTTAATTGTATAAGTTTACCGTGTAAATCTTGGCTATTCAATCCGTTTGGGCCGTCTGAAGTGAAATTTCCTGTATCTATCAGGTTGAAATCACGGCTGGAACGAGATTGCAAGCCGATTGCAAGGTTTTGTCATGAAATGACGTTATCTTTAAAGTTGTTTGAAGTGGCGTAAAAGCGACAACAGGTCGTCTGAAATCCGGAGCAGGCTCTGAATCTGAACGATCCGTCAACGGGAGGAACAGATTTTTTTATAAAGGACGGTCGGGCATTGAAGGAATAAATGTCGGGATTCGGAGGTTTTTCAGGGTTGGGTGAGACGATTTGAGCCGCTAAGGTCGTCTGAAAATGCGGACACCGGTTTCAGACGACCTTTTATAGTGGATTAAAATAAAAATGAGACAAGGCGGCAACGCCCGCCGTGTAC
>CAJZEA010000156.1:0-3928 GCA_915066515.1 uncultured Neisseria sp.
TGCCGTTGGTCAAAATATTCACCATGCCGACTTTCTGCCCTTGGTTGCGCAGGTTTACGCCGACATTGCTCGGACTCATCATCACTTTAAATTGCCCGCTCGCCACGCCCGCGCGAAGCTGGTCGGGCGAGCGCCAAACCTTGAGCGACACATCCGCCTGCTTCGCCAGCTTGCCTTGCAACGCCGCTACGGCAATGGTTACGCTGGGCATCGCTGGCGCGCCGTAAATGGTAAATTGCTCTTTCCCCGCCGCCAACAGCGAAGGCGAAACCCCTGCCGCTGCCAGCGCGGCGGTCATTTTTAAGAAATCACGTCTTTTCAGTTCCATTTTCCAATCTCCATATCGAATCCGTCTGAAATATAGCGGATTAACTTTAAACCAGTACGGCGTTGCCTTGCCTTGTCCTGATTTAAATTTAATCCACTATACAAATGCACTTTTGCCCATTTGCCTAATACGGATAAATTTTGATAATAATTTCTATTTATTATGCTATTAAAGGATTTCGAAGTAAAGGAAGGCTATCCGGTGTCGCCGCGTTATTGCTTTAAACTGCCTGAAGCAAATCTTCATGCGCTTGATTTCATATCAATCACGTTTTAATGAATGGGTCGTCTGAAAACCCGGTTTCGCCCCAATACGGACTGATTTGTGTTTCAGACGACCTTTTTGACATTCCCGCCCCCGCCCGCTATGCTGACGGCTGCCATCACTCATTCTACTTTCCATGAAAACGATTCCCCCGCGCCGCGCTGTTTACGCAGGCAGTTTCGATCCGCCGACACTCGGTCATCTTTGGATGATAAAAGAAGCGCAGGCGCTTTTTGACGAACTCGTCGTCGCCATCGGCATCAATCCTGAAAAACGCAACACCTACACCATAGACGAACGCCGCGCCATGCTCGAAGCGATTACGGGCGACTTCCCCAACGTTCGCATCTGCGTATTTGAAAACCGCTTCCTTGTCCGCTACGCGCGCGAAATCGGCGCGGGATTTATCGTTCGCGGCATCCGTTCTGCCGCCGACTACGAATACGAACGCTCCATGCGCTATATCAACAGCGACCTTGCACCCGAAATTTCGACGGTCTTCCTGATGCCGCCTCGCGAAATTGCGGAAGTGTCTTCCACCATGGTCAAAGGCTTGGTCGGTCCCGACGGCTGGCGCGACATGATACGCCGCTACCTGCCCGAGGCCGTGTACGACAAAATCGTGCGGGATCATGATAAAACGGCGAATGACGGCGTATCGCGATAAGGTTCGGAAAACGGGATAACGTGTTGTCCCGCCTTATTCTAATCTTATCCATCCGCTACTCTGCCGCCTTGTTACGACTACCGTGTCGGTTCACGACAAGGGGTCGTCTGAAAAACAAAAGCCCTGCCAAAAGGCAGGGCTTTGTTGATGATGGGGAAAATCCGCCATCAGATTTGTTTTTTCAGAATTTTGCGCAGGGTTGCCAATTGGCGGCGGCTGACGGGAAGCGGTTTGGGTACGTCCAAAACCTTCGCGCCCCAAATGGCATTGCTCTCGTCTTCCTCTTCATCCAAGCGGATAAGGCAGTCTAAGGTGTGTCGGAACACGATGGCGTTGCGATGGATGCGGATCACTTTGTCTCCGAGCAGCTCTTCCCAAGAAACCAGCGTTTTAGGCAATTCGTATCGCTGCCCGTCGCCGGTAATCAGGAATACGGTTTTGTGTTCCGCCAATAAATAACGCGCCTGCTGCCATGGGATTTCAATCATCAGATCACGGCTGAAGACGGTGAAATGGGTGAAATCGTCGGCTTTTTCGCGGTATTTTTCGCCAACGCGGTCAAGCGCCGCTTGCAGACGGGTCATTCTGATGGGCTTGAGCAGGTAGTCGGCGGCAGCCAATTCGAAGGCACGCAGGGCGTGTTCTTCATAGGCGGTGGTGAAAATAATTTCGGGCTGGCGTTTGGCACCGCGCTTGATGCGCTCGACAAACTCCAAACCGTTGATTTCAGGCAGGCCGATATCGGCGAATACGATATCTGCTTCATGTATGCTCAACCAATCCAATGCCGGCTGGGCATGGTGGAATACATTAAGCAAGACGACATTGCATTCTTCAAGTAAGACCCGTAAACGCTCTGCTGCCAGCACTTCGTCTTCAACAATAATGGCACTTAACATAATCTTTTTTTCTTTGTTATTTTAAATACGAATGTGAATTTTAAATCAATACACAACGTTCCCGCGTGTTTTCGGTATGTTGAAACATTTTTCTCATACGGTTGCCTCTTTCTGCCGTTTTGGCAGACAGGCCAAACATTCATCTGAAATGAAAGTGGTCTTGAGGTGTTTAGGAATATACCTTAATTCTGTTAACTTTATCCAAAAAACAAGCGATTACTTACAAAAATTAAAAAATTTAAGTAATACCTCAAGTAATTTGTTGCAAATTTACAAATTTACTCCGTGACTATGTCATTAACCGGTATCGCCCGTATCTCCCAATGTAAAACCGCCCACGCCAACAATTCCTCGGGTCGGTCGACTTCGGGTGCGTCGGGAAGATTGAGGTAACGCATCACTTGCCGCAAAAGCGCTTCGCGCCGGTTCAAATCCAAAGCGGGAGCAAGCGTTTGTTTGGACCATTTCTGCCCCTGCGAATTCACCAGCAAAGGCAGGTGCGCGTAATGCGGCATGTTTGCGCCGAGACATTGCTGCAAATAAATCTGACGCGGCGTAGACACCAGCAAATCCTGTCCGCGCACGATATGCGTGATTCCTTGTTCGGCATCGTCCGCGACTACGGCAAGTTGATACGCCCAAAAACCGTCCGCACGCAGAAGGACGAAATCGCCGATATCGTGTGCCAGATTTTGGGCGTAATAGCCGACAATTTCATCCTGAAAACCGATCGTCCTGTCGGGAACGGCAATCCGCCAAGCAGGCGTTTTCCCATTCGCTTCAGGCCTTTGCGCCGGAACGCGGCAACGCCCGTTGTACACAAATCCGTCCGCCCCCGCCGTTGCCGCCGCCTGCCAGTCTTTACGGCTACAATAACAAGGATATACCAGCCCCTCACTTTTCAGACGACCCAATGCCTCTTGATACAGCCCGTTCCGTCGGCTTTGGTAGGCGACTTCGCCGTCCCATTCAAAGCCGAACGCTTCCAATGTGTGCAAAATATGCGCGGCAGCGCCCGCCATTTCCCTGGGCGGATCCAAGTCTTCCATACGCACCAGCCACTTGCCGCCGTTGGCGCGCGCATCGGCATAAGAAGCCAAAGCGGTCAGCAGCGAGCCTATGTGCAGCAAACCCGTAGGGCTGGGGGCGAAGCGTCCTATATACATGCAAACTCCGTATGGAACTCAAAATGGGCGATATGTCGGCAAAGCCTGAACTGCCAACTGCGGCGCAGCATCAGGCTTTCATACCGCGTATTTTATCGTAGGGCTTTTGTGAAGGCTCAAATGTTTTTCAATGCAGGCGCAACCCTGCTCATCCCGGCCTTGCCGCGTTTCACAAACCAGAAAGATGGTTTAAACAAAAAGGTCGTCTGAAAATGCCTCTTCCGCTTTTTCAGACGACCCCTTCCCTATTCCGCTTACGCTTCCTGCGCGTCCACATCCACCGACCATCTGATTTTGCCGTCGCGGTTCTGCTGCAACACCTGCACCCACAAACTCACGGCGCGGTGCAAATCCTGTCGGGATGTCGATTCGAGGAAAATTTGCGCGCGTTCGCGTTCGGCGAGGCGCACCATCAGCATGGGAGCGGCCCCAAACTGGGAGACACTTTCGGGCAAAAGCGGGGCGAGGGTTTCTTTGGCGGCATTGAGAAATTCCATCGCATCGGCAACACGCGGCGCATCGGCACGGACGGCCGTCTGAAAACCGAAAGGCGGCATGGCGAACATTTGCCGCTCGTTCAATTCGTTTTCGGCAAACACGGCGT
>CAJZEA010000157.1:0-3914 GCA_915066515.1 uncultured Neisseria sp.
TGTCTGCGGCTTCGTCGCCTTGTCCTGATTTAAATTTAATCCACTATAGAATGTTGTGTCTTTGCCTACAAAATCTTGCCATAAATTTAAAATTTCACGCGCTGGCGAAAAACGGTATGTTTAGGATTATTAAGTTCTGTAACGCGCCCCGTTCTGAAATGAAGACAACAGGTTGCAAGACTTCAATCTTAACCATTCCAATGGTCTTAAAATTTCTGCCAAACACATGATTTTCACGCTTCTTAACAGACGTTTTCTTGATAAGGTCGTCTGAAAATTGCCCGACACCTTGATAAGCTTTACAATGCAAGTAATTAAAATACATCCCGCCTTATCTTCCCTTTCATGAGTTCCGTACCCTTCATCGAAATGAAAGACGTTGCCTTCGCGTATGGCGACCGTCCGATTCTGAACAATATCAATTTCAGCATTCCCCAAGGAAACTTTGCCGCCGTGATGGGCGGTTCGGGCAGCGGCAAAACCACGCTGATGCGGCTGATTACGGGTCAGATTCATCCTCAGTCGGGTAAGATTTTGATTGAAGGACGTGATTTGGCGGGTTTTTCGGCTGATGAATTGTACGAACACCGCCGCCGCATGGGCGTGTTGTTCCAGCATGGCGCGCTGTTTACCGATTTGTCAGTATTCGACAATATCGCTTTTCCGATGCGAGAACTGACGCGCCTGCCGGAAGCGGTTATCCGCGATTTGGTTTTGTTGAAATTGAACGCGGTCGGTCTGCGCGGCGTGGAAAACCTGATGCCGTCCGAGTTGTCCGGCGGGATGTCGCGCCGCGTCGCGCTTGCCCGTACGATCGCGCTCGACCCTGAAATCATGTTGTACGACGAGCCGTTTACCGGCCTCGACCCGATTTCCTTGGGCGTGATTGCCCACTTGATCAGCCGCGTCAACAAGGCTTTGCGTTCGACCAGCATTATGGTGACACACGACATTGAAAAATCTTTGGAAATCGTCGATCAAGTGATTTTCTTGGCGCACGGCGAAATTATGTTCTCCGGCTCGCCGCAGGAAATGCGCGAACTGGATTCGCCTTGGGTGCGCCAGTTTGTCGGCGGGCTGGCAGACGGCCCCGTCGCATACCGCTATCCCGCGCAAACGTCGTTGCAGCAAGATTTGCTTGGGTAGTTTTCAGACGACCTCGGTTTGCAGACGTCGTCTGAAACGTCTGTACCGTTGTTGCCTGAAGCCGAAATTATTTTTCAGACGACCCATCACCATCATCCTACAAGGTCGTCTGAAACCCGTTAATCCGTAATGGAAACCTATGAATTTTATCCGTTCCGTCGGGGCGAAAACCCTCGGCTTTATTCAATCTCTCGGCAGTATTACGCTGTTTCTGCTGAACATTCTGGCGAAATCCGGTACGGCTTTCGTCCGTCCGCGCCTGAGCGTGCGCCAAGTGTATTTTGCCGGCGTGCTGTCGGTGTTGATTGTTGCCGTCTCAGGGCTGTTCGTCGGCATGGTTTTGGGTTTGCAGGGCTATACGCAGTTGTCGAAATTCAAATCCGCCGATATTTTGGGCTATATGGTCGCGGCTTCGTTGTTGCGCGAACTGGGTCCGGTGTTGGCGGCGATTCTGTTTGCCAGCAGCGCGGGCGGTGCGATGACCAGCGAAATCGGTTTGATGAAAACGACCGAACAGCTCGAAGCGATGAACGTGATGGCGGTCAACCCTGTCGCCCGCGTGGTTGCGCCGCGCTTTTGGGCGGGCGTGTTTTCCATGCCGCTTTTGGCTTCGATTTTCAACGTGGCGGGGATTTACGGCGCGTATTTGGTCGGCGTAACCTGGCTGGGCTTGGACAGCGGCATTTTCTGGTCACAAATGCAGAACAACATCACGATCCATTACGATGTAATCAACGGTCTGATCAAATCCGCCGCATTCGGCGTGGCGGTAACGCTGATTGCCGTGCATCAGGGCTTCCACTGCGTCCCGACCTCGGAAGGTATTTTGCGCGCCAGCACGCGTACGGTGGTTTCGTCCGCCCTGACGATTTTGGCGATTGACTTTGTGTTGACCGCATTGATGTTTACGGAATGACAGGTCGTCTGAAAACGAAACAAAGAACATTGGATATTCAAGGAACTTTAATGAAAAAAAATGTATTGGAATTTTGGGTCGGACTGTTTGTCCTGCTCGGCGTGGCAGCGGTCGGTTTTCTCGCTTTCCGCGTGGCGGGCGGCGCGGCGTTCGGCAATTCCGGCAAGACTTATACCGTATATGCCGATTTCAGCGACATCGGCGGCCTGAAAGCCAACGCGCCGATCAAATCCGCGGGCGTATTGGTCGGACGCGTCGGTTCCATCGAGCTTGACCCGAAATCCTATCAGGCGAAAGTCCGCCTCGATTTGGACAGCAAATATCAGTTCAGCAGCGACGTTTCCGCGCAAATCCTGACCTCCGGCCTGTTGGGCGAACAATATATCGGCCTGCAACAAGGCGGCGATACTGAACCCCTCGCCGCGGGCGATACCATTTCCGTTACCAGCTCCGCCATGGTTCTGGAAAACCTGATCGGTAAATTCATGACCAGCTTCGCCGAAAAAAACGCGGCGGGCGGCAACGATGCAGCAAAAACTACCGAATAAACGTACACCATCATATTGATACTAGGACACTTAATCATGAAAAAAACCTCTTTCATCAGCGCACTGAGCATCGGCATCTTGAGCATCAGCATGGCGGTTGCCGCCCCTGCCGACGCAGTGAACCAAATCCGTCAAAACGCCACTCAAGTATTGAGCATCTTAAAAAACGGCGATGCCAACACCGCCCGCCAAAAAGCCGAAGCCTATGCGATTCCCTATTTCGATTTCCAACGCATGACCGCGCTGGCAGTCGGCAACCCTTGGCGTACCGCGTCTGACGCGCAAAAACAAGCGTTGACCAAAGAATTTCAAACCCTGCTGATCCGCACCTACTCCGGCACCATGTTGAAATTCAAAAACGCCAACGTCAACGTCAAAGACAACCCCGTTGTCAATAAAGGCGGCAAAGAAATCATCGTCCGCGCCGAAGTCAGCGTACCCGGTCAAAAACCCGTCAACATGGACTTTACCACCTACCAAAGCGGCAATAAATACCGCGCCTACAACGTCGCCATCGAAGGCGCAAGCTTGGTAACCGTGTACCGCAACCAATTCGGCGAAACCATCAAAGCCAAAGGCGTGGACGGACTGATTGCCGAACTGAAAGCCAAAAACGGCAGCAAATAATGCAAAGATAAGTCATGCCGTCCGTTTTCAGACGACATGGCTTTCGCACACAATAACCTTCAGGTTTTATCATCCAAGATTAAGTTGACAAGACAGCCATGCAAACCGAACTTCGCGACGGCACGTTGCACATCAGCGGCGACATTACCGTCAAAACCTTGACCGCCGACGCCTTTACCCGCTTCAGGCAGCAATGTCGTCTGAAAGACACCCACGCGGTCGATTTGAGCGGCGTCGGACGCGCTGATTCCGCCTGCGTGTCCCTGCTGCTTGACGCACTGCGCCGTCCGGACGGAAAAATCACCCTGCAAGGCATACCCGAATCCGTGCGTACCCTGTCCGAGCTTTACGAAATCAAAGACTGGTTAAACCCATGAAAAAAACCACCGCTTCACTCCTACTCCTCATCGGCATGGCCTCAACCCCCGCATTTGCCGAAACCAATCCCGCCGACCCCTACGAAGGCTACAACCGCGCCGTATTCAAATTCAACGACAAGGCCGACCAATACGTCCTCGCCCCCGTCGCACGCGGCTACCGCAAAATAACGCCCAAGCCCGTCCGCACCGGCGTGAGCAACTTCTTCAACAACCTGCGCGATGTCGTCAGCTTCGGCAGCAATGTTCTGCGCCTTGACGTCAAACGCGCCAGCGAAGACCTCGTCCGCGTCGGCATCA
>CAJZEA010000158.1:0-3909 GCA_915066515.1 uncultured Neisseria sp.
CCAAAATCCCCGAATATCAAGAACTGTTTAAAACCGCCTTCCCCGAAGACGGCGCAGTTTCCTTCAAAAACATCACCACCGCACTGGGCGCATTCGAACGCACCCTGTTGACGCCGACCAAATGGGACGACTACCTCAAAGGCAACGTCAACGCCCTGAACGAGCAAGAGCGCAAAGGCGTGCGCGCCTTTATGGACAACGGCTGTATCGCCTGCCACAGCGGTGTCAACCTCGGCGGCGCAACCTTCCAAAAATTCGGTTTGGTTGAAGGCCCGTACTGGAAATTTATCGAAGATCCGAAACACGACAAAGGCCGTGCCGACGTAACCAAAAAAGCCGAAGACGAATTCTTCTTCCGCGTCCCAGGCTTGCGTAACGTCGCCAAAACTTATCCATATTTTCACAACGGCAGCGTTTGGGAATTGGACAAAGCCGTTACCATCATGGGTAAAGCGCAACTGGGTAAAGACTTATCTAAAGAAGACACCGACAACATCGTTGCCTTCCTGAAAACACTGTCCGGCAATGTTTCCGACACTGCCCGCACCATGCCTGAGCTGCCTTTGTCTGCACCGATGGAATCCCATCCGAACAACAAATAAGCAGTAAATGAATGAAGGTCGTCTGAAAATTCAGGTTCAACAAAGCCCAAAGCTTTAGAGAACAGGATTTCAGACGACCTTTATGCCGTTTCATGATCCCAAATCATTCGATGTCCGCATCCCTTTTCCCGCAAATGACACGTCGGACAAAAACCAGCCTCATATACAATGAAACGCACGCCGTTCAAACAATTACATCCCGAATACAATCAACCATATGATTTATTTAAATTTTTATAAAAACTATCAACAAACGAATCTCCAACCCACATCATCAATATCCGGATACCCATCTTCAAACATGCCTCGTCAGTTGACGGCGGCAAGGCAAAATGTTGAAATACACATCTAGGATAAAAAATAAAAAGCGTTGACCAAACGCCTATAAACACACCGCAAAATCCGTTCAGACGACCCTTCTTCGCCTCCTTACCAAACCAAACGTCGTCTGAAATCACATAGTGGATGAACAAGAAGCAGTTGACAGCGTAATGTAAGCCAAGCCGCGCCGCTTCAAATCCAATCCACCATAAAACCAATCAACATACATTGCACCATGACCTTACTCGGCCTCAAACTTAGGCAGACCCAACAACTCAACCAACGTCTGCAACAATCCCTGCGCATCCTGCAAATGTCCGGTATCGAACTCGAACGCGAGATCGAAGACTGGTTGCAGGACAATCCCCTGCTCGAACGTCCCGAAGCCGACGAATTTGCAGACGCAGAGTTCAATCACGGTACCACCATGCCGCGCAGCAACCACCTCGGCGGCGACGATGCCGAAGATGCGTGGCTCAACATCGCCAAAGAAGAAGATTTCAACCAATACCTGCACGCCCAAGTGTGCGAACACCCCCTTTCCGACAAAGAAGCCGCCTACGTCCACATCCTTATCGACTTCCTGGACGACCAAGGCTATTTCACCGACAGCATCCAAGACGTTATCGACAACACGCCCTTGGAATGGATGCTGGACGAAGACGAGCTGCAAAACGCCCTCGACCTTTTGCAGACCTTCGACCCGCCCGGCGTTGCCGCCGCCGACCTGACCGAATCCCTGATGCTCCAACTCATGCGCCTGCCCGCCAGCCCCGCGCGTCAGGCGGCCGCCCACCTCATCCAAAGTTCGCTGCACGATTTAGGCAAAAACCGCAAACAAAACATCATCCGCTTCCGCAAACTCTTTCCCGAAATCGACAGCGAAACCATAGAAGCCGCACTCGACATCATCGCCACGCTCAACCCCTACCCCGCCTACGGTTTCGCCTCCTCCGAACCGACCGCCTACATCCAGCCCGACGTTTGGGTCAAAGAAGGCAAAGACGGCTGGAAAGTCATCGGCAACGAAGCCGCCTGGCCCAAGCTGCAACTCAACCGCGAATACTGCGAACTGATGAAATCCGCAGAAGACGGCGCACCCGAGTGGAAAGAAAAAATCAACGAAGCCAAGCAGCGCATCGACTCTCTCGAACTGCGCAAAAGCACCGTCATCCGCCTTGCCGAATACATCGTCAAAAATCAGGAAGACTTCTTCATCTTCGGCGAAATCGGACTCGCACCCATGCTCATGAAAGACGCAGCCGCCGAATTGGGGCTTGCCGAAAGCACCATTTCGCGCGCCGCCAACCAAAAATATTTGTCTTGCCCGCGCGGACTATTTGCGTTACGCTATTTCTTCACACAGGCAGTCAATTCCGAAGGCGACAAAGAAGGCCTGAGCCAAGGCGCGATTAAAGCCGTTTTGGGGCAGATTATCGAAAACGAAGACAGCAGCAAACCCCATTCCGACGAAACCCTTGTCCGCCTCCTCAAACAACAGGGCATAGACATCGCCCGCCGCACCGTCGCCAAATACAGGGAATCGCTCGACATCCCGCCGGCACACAAACGCAAACTTACCGAATGACAGTTTTAAACCGCAGTTTTCCCGTTCCGTTTCTGACGGACTGAACCCCACCGAAGGAGCTGTATTATGAATCTGAAAATCACCGGTCTGAATTTCGACGTTACCGAGGCCATCAAAAACTACGTTTCCGAAAAATTGGAACGCATCAACCGCCACGCAGCCAACGCCATTTCCGTTACCATTACCCTTTCCGTTGAAAAACTCAATCAACAGGCTGAAGCAGACATCCATCTGGCGGGCAAAGACCTCCACGTCGAGGCCGTTGAACAAGACATGTACGCCGCCATTGATGTTCTGATGGACAAGCTCGACCGCGCGGTGCTGAAACACAAAGAAAAAAGCGGCGATGTCCGCAACACGGTAAAACCTGCCGCAGAATAGTTCACCACCCTAAAGGTCGTCTGAAAACCTATTTTCAGACGACCTTTACATTAAATTTCCTTTTGCGGTACCAACCCGCACATCTCCCAATCTCATCAACTCGCTCCTAAGTTTCTTACCCGTAGTGGATTGAATTTAATAGAACACGGCAAAGCCGCCCCATTCCATTAAAACCCATCCACATATGACCCAAAATCCAACACATCCTACCTCGATACCTTATCCTGCCACCCGCCCACTTGCATGAAAACGGAATGAAAGATAACATTCCCCTCCTTGCAGCTGGGATAAAATATATGTTGCAATCGCCGGGCAGTCGGGTAAAAGTGCAAAATGATTCTATACAGCGTCACCGCTTTAACATTCAGCACATTTTAAAACATTAGAAATTAAAACCGCCCGCTGCCGACCTATTCATTTACTTTCATTCAGGTAGTTTATTCATGGATCAAAATAACACTCCACACCCTAATGTACCCAACGACACTGCAGTCATGACCGTCAAGGATTGGCTCATCACACTCCTGATACTCGCTATTCCTATAGTAAACCCTATCATGATATTTGTCTGGGCATTTGGGGACGGCAATAAAAACCGCAAACACCTCATGCAAGCTTATTTGTGGATTGCTCTGGTTTGCCTCATTATCATGATCCCACTAGTATTTTTTATAATGAAAAATCTTCCTGCCGAAGCCATGCAGCAATACAATTTGGGACAGCCTGCATATGAAGCACCAATGAACAACATGCCTTCTGAAAAATTTGATGCCAACAACCTCCCTGAGCAAGACTCATCTGCTGATAATATGTTGGAACAAGAAAGCGAAGCTGCCTCAGAAGTTTCTGAAGAAGTTCCCGAAAACGCTGAATCTGCCCAATAATCAGAATTTACCCCGGCAAGTCAAAAGGTCGTCTGAAACAGATTTCAGACGACCTTTTAGCATGAATCAATGCTGGCTAATATAGTGGATTAAATTTAAATCAGGACAAGGCGACGAAGCCGCAGACAGTACA
>CAJZEA010000159.1:0-3903 GCA_915066515.1 uncultured Neisseria sp.
CTGTTCGATTTGTGGAAATTCCTAAAAACTCTTCATGGTATTTATTACACAATAATTTTCAACAAAACAATGGCTTGCAAGAAACCAGTGGGCTTGATAAAAATGACTTATTCAAGTTAAAACAGAAATTTAAATGCTCTGTGCTCTCAGAAAAAGAAAAAGTAGAAAAAGGCATTTCGTGTTCTTCAATCCCCGAACAGCGCAACAACGCCCTATACGGCTACATGGCTTGGAACTTAGGCGACACTAAGGTCTTCTGCCCACCGACTGCTGAAAACAACAAAGGAAAAATGGAAGCCGCAAAATTAGCAACAGAATGTATCGTTATCAGTGGGAAATTCCTGCAAATTTTGAATGAAAACTATATTGATATTATGCCCAAAGAGCGTTAATCCTCCTTTCAGACGACCTGCTATAATCCACGTCGTCTGAAAACCCTTTTCACGGAAACCGCCATGTCCGACCTCTTCACCCGCCAACCTGATGCGCCGCTTGCCGAACGCCTGCGCCCGCATACGCTTGATGACGTTATCGGGCAGCAGCATTTAATCGGAGAAGGCAAGCCGCTGCGCGTGGCGGTGGAAGGCGGGAAGCCGCATTCTATGTTGCTGTGGGGGCCGCCGGGTGTGGGCAAGACGACGTTGGCGCGGATTTTGGCGCAGAGTTTCAACGCCCAGTTTTTGCCTGTTTCCGCCGTGTTTTCCGGCGTGAAAGACATACGCGAGGCAATCGACAAGGCCGAAATTGCTTTGCAGCAGGGACGCGCGACGATTTTGTTCGTCGATGAAGTCCACCGCTTCAACAAGGCGCAGCAGGACGCGTTTTTGCCCCATGTCGAAAGCGGTTTGCTGACCTTTATCGGTGCGACTACGGAAAACCCGTCGTTCGAAGTCAATCCTGCGCTATTGAGCCGCGCGCAGGTGTATGTTTTGCAATCCTTGTCTTCAGACGACCTCAAGAAACTGATTGCCAAAGTATTGGCCTTGCCCGAATACCGAGATTTCACGATTGAAGCCGATGCGCAGGAGCTGCTTGTCAATACCGCCGACGGCGATGCGCGCAGATTGTTGAATTTATTGGAACAACTTTTACGCGCTGCCGACACGCGCCGTCTGAAAACCTTAACCGCCGAATTTCTCGCTGATAGTCTCGGGGCGCAAATCCGCCGTTTCGACAAAGGCGGCGAGAGTTTCTACAACCAAATCTCCGCCCTGCACAAATCCGTGCGCGGTTCGCATCCGAATGCCGCGCTGTATTGGTTTTGCCGTATGCTCGACGGCGGTACCGACCCGCGCTACCTCGCCCGCCGTATCGTGCGCATGGCGTGGGAGGACATCGGACTTGCCGACCCGCGTGCTTTCCAAATCGCCAACGATGCTGCCGCTACCTTCGAACGCTTAGGCTCGCCCGAAGGCGAACTCGCGCTGGCGCAAGCCGTGCTGTACCTTGCCGCCGCCGCGAAATCCAACGCGGGCTACAAGGCATACAACCAAATGCGCCGCTTCGTCAAAGAAAACGCCAGCGACGAAGTACCCGTCCACCTGCGCAACGCCCCGACCAAGCTGATGAAGGAATTAGGCTACGGACGCGAATACCGCTACGCCCACGACGAACCAAACGCCTACGCCGCCGGCGAAAGCTATATGCCCGACGGCTTGGACGAACCGGATTTCTACCAACCCGTCCCGCGCGGGCTGGAAATCAAAATCGGCGAAAAGCTGGAATGGTTGAAATCTCTGGATGAGGAAGCGTTGGATAAGCAGAAGTAAATGGTGTAGATAAAATTTCAGACGACCTGTTTCACAACGACGGTCAAATACTTGTATCGTCAAGCTAATTTGGCTACAATCCGATTTTCCTTTTTCTTGCTGAATAATCGAACACAGAAAAAATCGCGGCTGCTGAACCCGATTTCCGAAACGAAGTTAGAAAGCAGATAATGGACAATTTAGACCACAGTCGCAGCCGTGCATGGCGGCGGCATCAAGCAAAACGACCCAGCCATCGCGTACACGGCAAAAACCCTTCCGTGAGCAAGCCCGAGAAAAAGTGGGATTTGATGTATTTCCGCAGGAATAAAGTCAAACGCGCGCAAAAACTGGGCTTTGTTTACCCCTTCAGGCAGCATGAATTTGAAGCCGAATGGTTTGATTAACTTAAAAACACATTTCGACTCAATCGAGATGATTTTCACAAGGCGGATATTTTTCCGCCTTTTTAATTTCTATGAACGCACTTTTTATTTGCAGCCGCAACCAATGGCGCAGCCCCACTGCTGAGCTTGTGTTTCGCCGTTACCCGAATGTTCAAACCCGTTCCGCAGGCACAAGCCCCAATGCGCGGCGAACTGTTTCTGCTGCCGACATCGCATGGGCGGATAAGGTTTTTGTCATGGAGCAAAAGCACAAAAACCGCCTGTCGGCACAGTTCCCTCGCGCTTTGCGGCACAAAGAAATCATCGTATTGGATATTCCCGATGATTACCGCTATATGGACGAAGATTTGATTGGGATATTGAAGGAAAGTGTCGAACATTATTTGCCCAAATAGCAAATATGTTCAAAACAAAAAAGGCCGTCTGAAACACGCGACATGGTTTTAACTTCGTTGAAACTGCGTTTTCAGACGGCCTTTTGCTGCGGAATTAAAAAAACGTGCCCGCCTTGACCAAACGTTGCGCGTAATACGGCTTGCTCAGGCTTTCAGTCTGCACCGTGCTGCCGGAACGGGGGGCGTGAAGGAATTTTCCGCCGCCCAGATAGAGGCCGACGTGCGAAATGCCCGAGCCGGAGGTGTTGAAAAATACCAAATCGCCGGTTTGCAGGTCGCGCGTGCTGATGGTGCGGCTGGCGGCGGCCATATCGCGCGAACTGCGCGGCAGGTTCACGCCGAGGGCGTTTTTGTAAACATATTGGATCATGCCGCTGCAATCGAATCCGGTATCGGTGCTGCCGCCCCAGCGGTAGGGTGTGCCGACCAAATCCATGCTGTGCAGCATCAGTTCCTGCCCGCCGGCCGTGCGGTTGATGTGGCCGATGCGGATGTTTTTGGGCGTTTTGGCGGCAGCCTGTGGTTTGTGTTTGGTTTTATGGCTGCCGGTTTTGATTTTTCCGCCGCTGCCGCCGCAGGCGGAGAGTCCGAATGCGGCGGCCAGCAGCATGAGCAATGCTTTGTTCTTCATCATTCTTAATCGTTTATTCTTGCATTCAGGCCGTCTGAAGGCGCGGTTTCAACGAAGTGAAACTTATCCTCCGGCCAAAATCGGTTTCAGACGGCCTCTTTGCCCTCTTCCGCCGCTTCGTAGGCTTCAACGATACGCTGCACCAACGGATGACGCACCACGTCCTCGCTGGTAAAGGTGTGGAAATACAGCCCTTCCACATCGCGCAGTTTTTCCTTGGCGTCTTTCAGGCCGGATTTGATGTTTTTCGGCAAGTCGATTTGGCTCAAATCGCCCGTGATGACGGCTTTGGCACCGAAGCCTATGCGGGTCAGGAACATTTTCATTTGTTCGGGCGTGGTGTTTTGCGCCTCGTCCAGAATCACATACGCGCCGTTGAGCGTGCGGCCGCGCATATAGGCCAGCGGGGCAATTTCTATCAGGCCTTTTTCCAACAGTTTGGTTACGCGGTCGAAACCCATCAAATCGTACAGCGCGTCATACAGCGGGCGCAGGTAGGGATCGACTTTCTGCGTCAGGTCGCCGGGCAGGAAGCCCAGTTTTTCACCTGCCTCGACTGCGGGGCGCACCAGCACGATGCGTTCGATTTGGTGTTTTTCCATCGCATCGACTGCGGCGGCCACCGCCAGATAGGTTTTACCCGTACCTGCAGGGCCCAGCCCGAACACGATATCGTGGTTCAGCAAGGCGCGGATGTAGCCGTTTTGGCGCGGGGTGCGCCC
>CAJZEA010000160.1:0-3900 GCA_915066515.1 uncultured Neisseria sp.
GTTTATGGGCGGCTGTCTCGCAAGAAAACCCATTCTTTCTCAGTTGAAGCGGCTTCGTTGTAGATATAGCCTTCGTAATCAAACTGTTTTAGTTCTTCTGCACGGCTGATGCGGCGTTCGGCCGCGTAGCGGACCATCAGGCCGCGTGCGCGTTTGGCGTAAAAGCTGATGATTTTGTATTGGCCGTTTTTTTCGTCTTTAAAAACGGGGGTGATGATGTCTGCGTTTAGTTTTTCGGGCTGGACGGCTTTGAAATATTCTTGTGAAGCCAGGTTGATCAGTGTGCCGGCCTTGTGCTCCTTCAGAGTGCGGTTGAGCAATTCGGTAATGGTTCCGCCCCAGTATTCGTATAGGTTTTTCCCGCGGCGGTTGGCAAACGGGGTACCCATTTCCAGGCGGTAGGGCTGCATGAGGTCGAGCGGGCGCAGCAGGCCGTAGAGGCCGGACAACAGTCGGACGTGCCGTTGCAGGTAGTCGATGCCGTCTGAATCCAGTGTTTCTGCGGATAAGCCTTCGTAAACGTCGCCGTTGAACATGTAAACCGCCTGTTTGGCGTTTTCAGGGGTAAACGGTGTGTGCCAGGCGGCATTCCGTTCGGCATTCAATAGGGCGATTTTGTCGGAAACGTGCATCAGTTCGGCCAGTTGGTGCGGGGCGAGCTGGCGCAGTTCGGCCATGAGTTGTTCCGCTTCGGACAACAGGTCGGGCAGGGTATGCCTGCCGATGGGGGCGGGGTCTTTTTCGTTCAGGTTTTTTGCGGGCGATAGGACAAACAGCATGGCTTCGTTTCTTTTACTCGGTTGTTTCAGATTGGGATTTCAGACGGCCTGAGGGCCGGACATCAGGTTTTCGGCAGGGTAACGCCGGTTTGCCCCATGTATTTGCCGTTGCGGTCTTTGTAGGAAGTTTCGCAGATTTCGTCGCTCTCGAAAAAGAGGACTTGCGCCACGCCTTCGCCGGCGTAGATTTTGGCGGGTAGGGGAGTGGTGTTGGAAAACTCGAGGGTAACGTAGCCTTCCCATTCCGGCTCGAACGGGGTGACGTTGACGATGATGCCGCAGCGGGCGTAGGTGGATTTGCCCAAGCAGACGGTCAGGACGTTGCGCGGGATGCGGAAGTATTCGACCGTGCGCGCCAGTGCGAAGGAATTGGGCGGGATGATGCAGCAGTCGTCTTCGACGGTAACGAAGTTTTTCGGGTCGAAGTTTTTGGGGTCGACGATGGTGCTGTTGATGTTGGTGAAAATTTTAAATTCGTTGGCGCAGCGGATGTCGTAGCCGTAGCTGGACGTGCCGTAGGAGATGATGCGCTGTCCGTTGGCTTCTTTGATTTGGTTCGGCTCGAAGGGGTCGATCATGCCGAACTCTTCGCTCATGCGGCGTATCCATTTGTCGGACTTGATGCTCATAATGTTTTCCTTGTTTTTTGTGGTTTTCAGACGACCTTTGCGGGGAGGTCGTCTGAAAATGCGGGACGGGGTTATTTGGTTTTGGGCAGTTTCACTTCTTTAATGATGCCGTTTTCGCATTTCATGATGAAGACGGTTTCGCCGTTTTGCGAGGCGGTGAATTTGCCGTGTGCCAGACCTTTTTTGAACGTACCTGACAGTACCATGTTGCGGAACTTGGTGCTGTTGGAATTGAACGGCTCGATGAAGGTTTCGCGGTTGACGGAGACGGTGTAAACGCCTTGACCGTCGAATTTGCCGTTTTTAAACGCGCCGGTGTAGCTGCGTCCGTCTTGGCAGCGCCATGTGCCTTTGCCGGCAGGTTTGCCGTCTTTGCCGACATCGCCGTCGTAGGTGCAGCCCGGTTCCTGATAGGAATTTAGGACGGCGGCTGAGGCAGGGAGGGCAAGCATAATGGCGAGCGGCAGGAGTGCGAGGTGTTTAAACATAAGGTTGTCCATCGGATGTAGGTTTCAGACGACCTTTTATCGTGCAAAGGTCGTCTGAAAAATTAGTCTTGCCAGCCGCCCAAATAGGAAACCAGCTCTTCCAACATGGTGCTGACGGATTCCGCCATCAGGATTTGCGAAGCGAAGGCAAGGCTGGCGGCATCGTCGCCGTTGCTCTCGGCTTCTTCCTGCAATACGTCGAGGTATTGGATGCGCTTGAGCGTGAAGTCTTGCGTGAGGATGAAGGCGATTTGTTCGCGCCACACTAAGCCCAGTTGGGTCACGGTTTTGCCGTTTTTGACGTGTTGAACCACTTCATCGGCAGTCAAATCTTGTTTGGACACTTTGACGACGGGAACAACATCACCCACGCCTTTGAGTTCGCAATCGCTGTCCAATTCAAAACCGCCTTCGCAATGCCCTTGCAACAGCCATTCGGTCATCAGGGAAGAGGGCGATTGCTTGGTATTCGGCAGCGAGGCTTCCAAGCCGCCCAAGGCTTCGCGCAGCTTGGTCAGGATGTTTTCCGCTTTGGCGGAAGCCGCGTTGTTGACGAGCAGATAGCCGTGGCGGGTGTTGAACACTGCTTCAGTGCGGCTGCTGCGGGTAAACGCGCGGGGCAGCAGGTCGTCTGTAATTTGTTCTTTAAGCTCTTGTTTTTCCTTGCGACCGACATTGCGGGCTTCATTGTTTTGGATTTCCGCCACCTTTTCTTCCAAGATATCGCGGATGACGCCGGCAGGCAGGACTTTTTCTTCTTTTTTCAGGGCGACGCGCAAAGTAAAATCGGCAGGGAAAACGAGTTCGGGAGAGAACGGAACCGGTGCGGCAAAGCCTTCGCTGGACCAGTCCAAACCTTGGCAGCGGGTAAATTCAGCCTCTGCAAGTTTGTCGGCAAGTACGTCCGCTTCGGGCAGCTTTTCTTTGTTGAGCGGATAAAAACTGATCTGCTTGAACCACATGGTTTGTTTTCCTTTTCATTAAAAGCGGCATTATACAGGCAAAGCGGATACAAAGATAAGGCGCAGAAGGGTCGTCTGAAACCAGTTTGACCATAAAAAACGCCTAACCCGTTGACAGCGTTTTAACGCTTATGTATAGTTCGCAACTCGGTTACGCGCCCATCGTCTAGAGGCCTAGGACACTGCCCTTTCACGGCGGCAACCGGGGTTCGAATCCCCGTGGGCGTGCCAGATTTTCAATAAACCCTTACTGGAGAACAGTAAGGGTTTATTTTTTTGTCTTTGGGAATGGATGGGACTGGGTATTGGCTGTTTTCATGCAGCCATTAAAGAATTTCGGCTTTTTTGAAAAACTGATTGCAATGAATGGCATAAAAAATCTTAAGCCCAAATCCATACCTTGTGCGCAAATTCAGATATTATGCGTGTTAGGGTTCTTTTTCAGATTAAACCAATTAACTCTCCCATAGGTTCGCATTCTATTGAATTTTCTAAATATCCAGGCTGCCAAATTTTTTCATAACAAAATACTATAAATTTAGGAAATTCAAGTAATTCTTCAAAGATACTTAACCAATTATAGATAAAATCATCCGTATCCAGTATCCAAGGTTGATGTAATGGAGAGTAGTAAATTACCACGTTCTTCCCTTGGCAAGCTTTAAATCTTTTAAAAGTATCATAATGAATTGATGCTGTCGTTATTTCTCCAAATAAGGAAATGCGCAGCTTCTCGCCTTTAATCTTATCCCAATCTATGCTCGATCCAGCCCAAGGCAGTTGATTTAAAGCTGAATCGATTCTCTCAGCATCAGTAATAGATAAAAAATTCTTAATTTTTAATGGCATAATCCAGTTGTTTTCGTGATGTGGCTGTGTGTCACTTTAAAATCAGGCTTCAGACGACCTTCTTTGGATAGATGAACATAAATCCGGACATCCCTGTATTCGCAAATTATAGTGGATTAACTTTAAACCAGTACGGCGTTGCCTTGCCGTACTATCTGTACTGTCTGCGGCTTCGTCGCCTTGTCCTGATTTA
>CAJZEA010000161.1:0-3886 GCA_915066515.1 uncultured Neisseria sp.
CGTACACTTTGCCCACTTCCACTTCGGCAGTGATTTCTTCGATGCGTTTTTTCGCAGCATCGCCGGCTTCTTGAGTGGTTGCGGCAATAGTGATGGTACCGTCTTCCGCGATATTGATTTCAGTACCGGTTTCAGCGGTAATCGCACGGATGGTTTCACCGCCTTTGCCAATGACTTCACGGATTTTGTCTTGGTTGATTTTCATGGTAAACAGGCGCGGAGCGTGAGCGGACAGCTCTTGCGGACCTGCCACGGCGGCTTTCATCTGTTCCAAGATGTGCAGACGCGCATCTTTGGCTTGCGCCAAAGCAATCTGCATGATTTCTTTGGTAATGCCTTGGATTTTGATGTCCATTTGCAGCGCGGTTACGCCTTCGGTCGTACCGGCAACTTTAAAGTCCATATCGCCCAAGTGATCCTCATCACCCAAGATGTCGGTCAACACGGCGAATTTGTTGTTGTCCAAAATCAGACCCATTGCGATACCGGCAACGTGTGCTTTCAAAGGCACGCCGGCAGACAGCAAGCTCAAACAGCCACCGCAGACGGAAGCCATAGAAGACGAACCGTTGGACTCGGTAATCTCGGAAACAACACGCATGGTGTAGCTGAATTCTTCAGGGGACGGCAATACGGCAACCAGTGCGCGTTTTGCCAAGCGGCCATGTCCGATTTCGCGGCGTTTCGGCGCGCCGACGCGGCCCACTTCACCGGTAGAATACGGCGGGAAGTTGTAATGCAACATGAAGCGGTCGGTGTATTCACCGGAAAGCGCATCAATAATTTGCTCGTCGCGCGAAGTACCCAAAGTCGCTACGGCAAGTGCTTGGGTTTCGCCACGGGTAAACAGGGCAGAACCGTGTGTACGCGGCAGTACGCCGGTTTGGATGTTCAGCGGACGGACGGT
This sequence comes from uncultured Neisseria sp., assembly GCA_915066515.1. GTDB lineage: Bacteria > Pseudomonadota > Gammaproteobacteria > Burkholderiales > Neisseriaceae > Neisseria. The sequence goes on from CAJZEA010000161.1 coordinate 908, forward strand.
GCGGGTATCGCGACCGTCGATACGCGGCTGACCTTCCAAAATTTGGGTGCGGACAACGTCGGCTTCCAAATGTTTGAAAATACCTTTGATTTCGTTGGCAGCCAAAGTATCGGTTTCTTCGGTAATCAGCGCATCTTTTACTGCATTCCAAGCCTCGTCCAATTTAGCGGAACGCGCTTGTTTTTGACGGATTTTGAACGCTTCTTTAATGGCTTCGCCTGCGATTTCGCGCACTTTGGCAACCAATTCTTCATTGGTTTCAGGTGCTTTCCAATCCCATACTTCAGGATTTACTTCATCGGCGAACTCGTTGATGGCGTTAATCGCTACCTGCATTTGGTCGTGGCCGTAAACTACGGCACCCAACATCACGTCTTCAGGCAGGATTTTAGCTTCGGATTCCACCATCAAAACGGCTTTGGATGTACCCGCAACCACCAAGTCCAGCTTAGATTTAGCCAATTCGGCTTTGGTCGGGTTCAATACGTACACACCGTTTACATAACCTACGCGTGCGGCACCAATCGGACCGGCAAACGGTACGCCGCTCAACACCAGCGCAGCGGATGCGCCGAGCATGGCAGGAATGTCGGAATCAATTTCAGGGTCAACGGAAACTACCATCGCAACGATTTGGATGTCGTGGTAGAAACCTTCTGGGAACAGCGGGCGGATAGGACGGTCGATCAAACGGCTGGTTAGGATTTCTTTTTCGCTTTGTTTGCCTTCGCGCTTAAAGAAACCGCCGGGGATTTTACCTGCGGCGTAAGTGCGCTCAAGGTAATCGACAGTCAGAGGGAAGAAGTCTTGACCTTCTTTGACTTCTTTGTTGGTGGTCACAGCAACCAAAACAACGGTATCTCCCATCGATACTTTAACAGCCGCGGCGGCTTGGCGCGCAATTTCGCCGGTTTCCAAAGTAACGGTGTGATTGCCATATTGGAAGGTTTTAACGTGTTTATCGAACATTTCGTTCCTTTCAGAATGCCGCACGCTAAAACACTAATAATGCACACTAAAAGTGAGAATGTGCATAGTTAGGGTTTCAGGTGTGCGGCGGTTGGTAAAAACTATATTTTTCAGACGACCTCAAACGGTCAATCCAAACGCGCATTATAATAGCAAATGTAAGTAAATCCAAGCATTCATGACAGCAAAAGGTCGTCTGAAACGCGCTTCCGTGTTTCAGACGACCTTTTATTAATAGTCAATACGTTACGCCTCAAAAACGCCGCTTCAATTTGCAGGCTTGAAGGATATGGACGGCAAGTTCTTCCACTGATTTATCCGTCGTATTGGTGAACGGGATGCCGTGGCGTTTAAACATATTTTGCGCATCGGCAATCTCACTGCGGCAGGTATCGATTTTGGCATAAGTCGAATTCGGACGGCGCTCTTGACGGATAGCCTGCAGGCGTTCGGGTTGAATGGTCAGGCCGAACAGCTTGTCTTTGTAAGGTTTGACCATGCGCGGCAGGTCGGTGGATTCCAAATCGTCGGGAATCAGCGGGTAATTGGCGGCGCGGATACCGTATTGCAGGGCGAGGTAAAGACAGGTCGGCGTTTTGCCTGAACGCGATACGCCCATCAGGATCACATCGGCTTCTTTCAGGTTTTTATCGCTGACGCCGTCGTCGTGGTTGAGCGAAAAATTGACCGCCTCCATACGCGCATCGTAGCGTTGCGTATTGCCGATACTGTGGTGCCCCTGTTCGGCGGCAACCGCCTCGGTGTTGAGTTCTTTTTCCAAAAGCCCGAGGAAGGTTTCGAAAAAATTGATATGGAAAGCACCCGCTTTTTTGATGATTTCACGGATTTCGTCATTGACGACGCTGACGAAGGCAATCGGGCGCAAACCGTTTTCCTGAGCATTGCGATTGACTATTTCGACGACAGTACGCGCTTTTTCAGGCGTATCGATGAAGGGATAGGTGTGGCGTTTGAATTCGATTCTGCCAAACTGATTCAGCAGTGCCTCACCGATATTTTCAGCAGTCAGGCCGGTACGGTCGGAAATATAAAACACATGGCGCGGGGCGGTCATTCAGTCATCCTTTGAAATTTAAGACAGTTGCAGACGGTTATCATAGCAGCTGAAACCTTCTAAATAAAGGGAATACGCTTAAATTACACCCCACTACAACGCAATTAAACCCACCTTTAAACGCATTTTTATTTTAATAATCGAATTATCTTAAAATTTTATACCCATCTAAAACCTTTCCAAACTCTACCAATCAGTCATTAATCTATTTCAAACCTTATGTTTTACAAAGAAATAGACAACGGGAATACTGGTTTTCCCATCAGATTTCATTTGACTACACGCCTGAAGCCCGCAATTTTTCAGACGACCCGCAAATAAATCGAGACAGAAAAAGCATGACAGCGGTCGTTTGAATCGCTTAAAATAACAAAGCGTATTCGTTTCTTTTTTAACATATCTTGGATTGGACACACAAATGGCTGACAACTACGTAATTTGGTTTGAAAACCTGCGTATGACTGATGTTGAAAGCGTGGGCGGCAAAAACGCCTCCCTAGGTGAAATGATCAGTCAGCTGACTGAAAAAGGCGTCCGCGTCCCCGGCGGCTTTGCCACTACTGCCGAAGCCTACCGCGCATTTTTGGCGCACAACGGACTGAGCGAGCGTATTTCCGCCGCACTGGCACAACTGGATGTGGAAGATGTCGCCGAACTGGCGCGCGTCGGTAAAGAAATCCGCCAATGGATTTTGGATACGCCCTTCCCCGAACAACTGGATGCCGAAATCGAAACGGCATGGAACAAAATGGTTGCAGACGCAGGCGGCGCGGACATTTCCGTTGCCGTCCGTTCTTCTGCGACCGCCGAAGACCTGCCCGACGCATCGTTTGCAGGTCAACAGGAAACCTTCCTGAATATCAACGGCTTGGAAAACGTCAAAGAAGCCATGCGCCATGTATTCGCCTCTTTGTACAACGACCGTGCCATCTCCT
>CAJZEA010000162.1:0-3822 GCA_915066515.1 uncultured Neisseria sp.
GGCTGATGCAATTGATTTTTAAAAAATGTTATTTTATAACGCTTTGATTTTAAATTAAATTAAATTTAATATGTTAATTAAAATTTTGCATCATATTTATGTTTTACGGGAAATACGCCGGTTTTTTCCTCTGTTGCCCGTTTAATGGGGTTGAATATCCAGTTTATCCAAAGAGTTAATGTGAAAAATTCTCAATTGAAGATTTGTTACTATCGTTGTTAATTTTCGATTTAATAGAAATGATAAAAGCCCGAATATGACGGGCTTTGCTTTTTGTTGTAACTGTATGTAATTCAATAAAATCCCTGTTCGCCTTCGGGGCGGGTTTTGAAGCGTTTGTGCAGCCAGAAATATTGTTCGGGATTTTCCCTTGCCCGTGCTTCGATAAAGTCGTTCATGCGCTGGGTGTCGGCTGCAACATCGTCTGAAGGGAAGTTTTCCCATGCCGGATAGAAGCGCAGCGTAACCGTGTTGTCGGCATTGCGCGTGGGGATGGCGGGGATGACTTTGGCTTTCGTCATGCCGGCGATGCGGCTTAAGCCTGTAATCGTGGCGGTGGGGATGCCGAAGAAGTTGACGAAAATGGAGTCGTTGCGGCCGAAATCCTGGTCGGGCAGGTAAAGGAAGGGGGCGTCGCTTTTGCGCAGTTGCTTGATAATCGCGCGCAGGCCTTCGGTGCGGCCGATGAGGAAGACGTTGTTGTAGCGGTAGCGGCCTTTGAGGATTTGTTCGTCCAACGCTTTGTTTTTTTGGTGCGAATACATGCTGGTCAGCGGCACGTCCTGATTGAGGGTGTAAACCGCCATTTCAAATGCGGTGAAGTGCGGATAAAGCAGGATGACTTTTTCGCCTGCCGCGAGCACATTATCAAGATGGTGTTTGTCTTGATAATGTACAAACTTGCGCAGCCTGTCGGCAGGCGCATACCAATACAGGCCGTATTCGAGCATCAGCTTCGCCATGTGCTGAAAATGGCGTTTGAGCACGGCTTTTCGTTGGTCTTCGCTCCATTCGGGAAAACATTTTCTGAGGTTGGTTTCGCCGACTTTGCGGCGCGGTTTGACGGCGTAATAGGCGAGGATGCCCACTGCGTCGGCGATTTTGTGTATGGCCTTGAAGGGCAGGAGCTGGATGAGGTAGAGGAGGAAAAAGGCGGCTTTCATGTCGTCTGTTGAGGAATGGGGCGGGAAAAAGGGAATTATAACGGAAAGGTCTGTTTGTCAGGCGGATTGAGATGGGGAAGAGGGAAGGATTGGCGGCGTTTTGGAAACTGGTGTGTTCAAGAGACACAACCTGTCCGCAAGCATGGTTTTAAATTTGCCTGCGGATGGTTGATTTGTTATTTGAAGAAACGGCCACAGCAGGCTTTGAATTTTTTGTGCGAACCGCAGATGCAGTCTTGTTTCATACCGGGTAAGGGCGTGGTCGGGTCGATGAAATACCAGTGGTTGCCGATTTTGACGAAGGCGGATAATTCATGATGGCACGCTGTTTCCTGACCGTCTTGAAAATAGGCTTTGAATTCGACTTGGGCATGTTGTTTGCCGACATTGGCGTGTTGTATGACTTCCAAACTCAGCCAATGGGTCGTCTGACTCCATGCCAGCATATCGGCTTGGTCGAGCAGGTGTTGCTGGGAAGGGACAGTCGTTTCAACGATATAGGCGATATCGTGCAAAACATAGGCGCTGTATCTGGAACGCATCAGCTGTTCGGCGGTTTGCGGCAGGTTTTCGTGGCAGTGGAACGGTGCGCAACAGTCGTTGTAGGTTTGTCCTGAAGAGCAGGGGCAGGTTTGGGGAGCGGTCATTTTGGTTTGGGGCGGGTAGTGTTTGGAAAAGGTTGTGGTTTGGCTGTCGGGGATTCAATCGACTAATTTTTTGCCTAATATGACAACATCGGCTTGCTGCGTTCCTAAGTCGCATACGGCGGGCAATCGCCCCCATTCCGTAAAGCCGAACTGGTGAAACAGGTGCAGGCTGGGGTAGTTATGTCCGAAGATGACTGCCAATATGTTTTTAATGCCCAAGGACGGCGCGCGTTCGAGCACATTTTGCAGCAGGATTTTGCCCACGCCGATACCGCGCGTGTCATGGCGGACATAGAGGCTGATTTCTGCGCTGATGTGATAGGCATGGCGCGGGTAGTAGTCGCTGAGGCTGCACCATGCCAAAACCGTACCGTCTTTATTTTTCAATACATACAGAGGCCGCTTGCCGCCGTGCGCGTCGAACCATGGTTTGCGTTCGGCAATGCTGACGGGCGTCAGGTCGGCAGTGGATTGGCGGGCGGCTATGGTGCTGTTGTAAATCTCGACAATGTCGGGCAGGTCGGTTTTGGCGGCTTCGGTGATGGTGTATTGCATTCAGACGACCTTAACAGGCTATTGAATCAGTTTGGAAACGGTTTTGAAGGCGGGATGGCGGGCGTCGCCCAGCAATTGGAACAAAATGCTTTCCACATTGGAAACGGTGGCGCGGGCTTCGCGCATTTGCGCCAGCCCGTTTTCTTTGTTTGCGGGGGAACGGGATGTCGTGCATTCAAAGGGGACGTAAACATTGAAACCTTCCAAGCGCAAATCCAATACGGTTTGCAGCATGCAGATATGGGTTTCTGCGCCGATTAAGATGATGTTTTGGACGGCTGCCTGCGTCAGAATCGCGTGCGTTTCAGGAGAAAGGGCAGAGAAACGGGTTTTTTCGATGAAGGGCGTGGTTTCGGGCAGCAGCAGCGATACGGCGGGAACCGTTTTGCCCAATCCTTTCGGATATTGCTCGGTCACGGCAAACGGGACGCCTAAGGCGTGAAGCCCCTGTATCAGGATACGGCTGTGGTGCAGCATATCGTCTTTGTCGTGCAGGGCGGGGAGGAGGCGTTCTTGGATGTCGATAATCAGACACAGGGTGTTTTCGGGATTCATAAATATTCCTTTCGCGCCAAGTGGAGGGTGTATTCCATTATAGCGAAAGCCGGTGTGTCTGTAATGGCTGCGGTTTTGATGGGCGCGTTTCCATTTGGCTCAGGATGGTAAAGCCCCGGATGGCGAGGCGCGGCTTCGGTTTGAAGCGCATCTGCCGTTAAAAGCGTATACGGTCGGCATGGGAAGTTTGAATCTGATTTGACATTTTTCAGACGACCCTTTGCATGAATTTTCTTTCTTAATTCAAACACAAACTTTTAGGACGGTAGAATTCGCCTTGCACTAACCCTTCCCGCCTGCTTGTGCAGAAGGGATGTCACATAAGGAGCATTTCATAATGAAGAAAATTCTGATTTTGTCTTTACTCGCACTGCCTGCGTTGGCTGCGGCGGAAGTTCATTTTTACGGCGATTTGAAAGCCGGAGTGGAAGCTTCCAACACCCAATACGGCAGCCACAGAATTTCCAATAACGGCGTAAGCGACATGGGCAGCTATGTCGGTATGCGCGGTTCGCATCCTATCGGCGGCAGCAATGATGTATTGTGGCAGGTCGAACAAGATACGCCCTTGGGTTCGAAAACCGGTGCCAAAGACACTTGGCGCAGCCGCAACCAAGGCAGCGGAGAAACTTATATCGGCTTCGGGCGTTAAAAGAAATAAGGTTCTATCCCGGTTAAGATAAGCAACAGGTCGTCTGAAAACGTTTCGCATGGGGGCGGATGTTTTCAGACGACCTTTTTGTCTATATTTATTTAGGAGCGCGTTTGTATTCGCACTGACTCGTCATGGGAAGATTGGTACAGTGAGACCTTTGCAAAATTCCTTTTCCCCCAACAGCCGAAACCAAAACACAGGTTTTCGGCTGTTTCCGCCCCAATCACTCCCGATTCTACCCAAACAC
>CAJZEA010000163.1:0-3798 GCA_915066515.1 uncultured Neisseria sp.
TCATGAACACCGTTTCCATCCAAAACCTTTCCCACCGCTACGGCAAGACCCTTGCGCTTGACGGTGTGTCGCTGGACATTCCGAAAGGCGCGACGGTCGGTTTGATCGGGCCGGACGGCGTGGGCAAATCGACGCTGCTCTCGCTGATGGCGGGTGTGAAGGTGATTCAGGACGGACGGGTGGAAGTGTTGGGTGGTGATATGGCGGACAAGGACGTGCGGCGGGATTTGTCGCACCGCATCGCCTTTATGCCGCAGGGTTTGGGGCGCAACCTGTATCCTACCTTGTCGGTGTATGAGAATATTGACTTCCACGCGCGGCTGTTTGGTTTGGACGGGCAGGAACGCACGCGGCAGATTGCGCGGCTGATGGAGGCGACCCGCCTTGCGCCGTTTTCCAACAGGGCGGCGGGCAAGCTATCGGGCGGGATGAAGCAGAAGCTGAGTTTGTGCTGCGCGCTGGTACACAGCCCGGATTTGTTGATTTTGGACGAACCGACCACGGGCGTGGACCCTTTGTCGCGCCGCCAGTTTTGGGCGTTGGTAGACGATTTGCGGCGGGAACACGCGGGCATGACCGTGATTGTGGCGACCGCCTATATTGAAGAGGCGCAGCGTTTCGAGCGGCTGCTGGCGATGGACGCGGGCAGGTTGCTGGAAAACAAGCCCACTGCCGACGTGCTGGCGGATTACGACACCGATGTGTTGGAAGAGGCCTACGTCAAAATGCTGCCGCCGGAGAAACAGCAGGGTTCGGGCGGTTTGGACATTACGCCGTTCGTCCCCGATCCCGATGCGCTGCCTGCGATGGAAGCGCACGGGCTGACCAAGCGTTTCGGCGATTTTACTGCTGTGGACCATGTCAGTTTCACCATTCAAAAAGGCGAGATTTTCGGCTTTCTCGGCAGCAACGGCTGCGGCAAGTCCACCACCATGAAAATGCTGACCGGTTTGTTGGAAGCGACCGAAGGCGCCGCCACGCTGTTGGGCAAGCCGATAGACGCGGGCGGCTTGGACACCAAAATGCGCGTCGGCTATATGTCGCAGGCGTTTTCGCTGTATGAAGAACTGAGCGTGCGCCGCAATTTGGATTTGCACGCCAGACTCTACCAAATGGGCGCTAAAGGCGCGGCGGCGGTGGAAGAAGCCCTGCAACAGTTTGATTTGACAGACGTTGCCGACACCGCGCCCGCATCGCTGCCGCTGGGCATCCGCCAACGCCTGCAACTTGCCGCCGCCTGCCTGCATCATCCCGAAGTATTGATTTTGGACGAACCGACTTCGGGAGTCGATCCCGCCGCGCGCGATATGTTCTGGCGCCATCTTCTGAAACTCTCCCGCGAAGACAAAATCACCATTTTCGTTTCCACCCACTTTATGAACGAAGCCGCCCGCTGCGACCGCATTTCCTTTATGCACAAAGGCCGCGTGCTGGCGGTGGGCACGCCCGCCGAACTGGCGGCAAGGCAGAAGGCGCCGGATTTGGAAGAAGCGTTTGTGCAGTATCTGATTGAAGCGGAATCGGATAACGGGTATTCCGAACAAGGTAGGTTGGGTCAAGACCCAACAATGCTTTCGGATTCGACAAGTTGGGTCTCGACCCAACCTACGGCTACGGTGGCTGATTTTTCAGACGACCAGTATGAACAGAACGCAAGGTCGTCTGAAAGTGAGCAAAGCGAGTTTCTCCAGAATACAGATGGTGTGCATTCCGAACAGGGTAGTTTGGGTCAAGCCCCAACGATTCCTTCAGATTCGGCAAGTTGGGTCTCGACCCAACCTACGGCTGCGGCAGCTGATTTTTCAGACGACCTGTATGAGCAAAACGAAACGTCGTCTGAAAGTGAACAAAGCGAGTTTCGTCAAAATACAGACGGCGTGTATTTCGAACAGGGTAGGTTGGGTCAAGACCCAACGGCTTTTTCAGATTCGGCAAGTTGGGTCTCGACCCAACCTACGGCTACTACGGCGGCTGATTTTTCAGACGACCAGTATGAACAGAACGCAAGGTCGTCTGAAAGTGAACAAAGCGAGTTTCGTCAAAATACAGACGGCGTGTATTTTGAACAGGGTAGGTTGGGTCAAGACCCAACAATGCTTTCGGATTCGGCAAGTTGGGTCTCGACCCAACCTATGGCTACGGTGGCGCAAGCCACGCACGCGGAAATGGCATCGGATAACGGGCATTCGCAGTTTTCAGACGACCCTGAAAAACACCATCCGAGGCCGTCTGAAACCCCATCTGCAACGCCCGACACCCAAAACTTCAAATACCGCTTCTCCATGATTTGGACCTTCGCCCGCCGCGAAGCCAAAGAACTCTTGCGCGATAAAATCCGCCTGTTTTTCGCCGTGTTCGGCCCGCTGATTATCATGGCGTCGGTATCGTGGGGGATTTCGTTTGACGTGCGGAATCTGAAATTCGCCGTTTACGACCGCGACCAAACTGCCGCCAGCCGCGAGCTGGTCGAATATTTCGACGGTTCGCGCTACTTCCTCCAACAGCCGCCGATACAGTCCGAAGCCGAAATCGACACCGTGCTCAAAAGCTCCGGCGCTATATTGGTTATCGATATTCCGAGCGGTTTCGGGCGCGATTTGGCGCGCGGGCTCAAACCCGAAGTCGGTTTTTATGTGGACGGCTCCATGCCGTTTAACGCCACCAACATCCGCGGCTACATCGGCAGCCTGATCACCGCCTACACCAAAGACCGCATCGCCGAAAGCGGGCTGCCCGTTTCGCTCAAAGCCCCCGCCGGCATCGAACCGCGCTTTATGTACAATCAGGATTTCGACAGCATCAATGCCATCGCCCCGGGTGTGATGATGCTGGTGTTGATGATGATCCCCGCCATGATGTCGGCGGTCGGCGTGGTGCGCGAACGCGAAATCGGCTCTATCTCCAATTTCTACGCATCGCCCGCCGCCGTGGCACAATATCTGATCGGCAAACAGCTTCCCTATATCGCCGTCGGCATGGTCAATTTCGCCGCCATGATGCTGATGATTATTTACCTGTTCGGCGTGCCGCTCAAAGGCTCGTTTGCCGGACTCGCCGTCGGCACGCTCTTGATGGTGTCGGCCAGCACCGCGCTGGGGCTGCTGATTTCCTGCTTCGTGCGCTCCCAGCTTGCCGCCATCTTCGCCACCGCCATCATCACCATGATTCCCGCGCAAACCTATTCCGGCTTTCTCTACCCGCTGTCCACCATGGAAGGCGGCGCGCTGGTTATCGGCAAAACCTTCCCGTCGTCGTGGTACTACACCGTCAGCGTCGGCAGCTTCACCAAAGGGCTGCACACCGCCGACCTGCTGCATGAATACGCCGCCATCGCCGCCTTTGCCGCCACCAGCCTGATTTTGGCGTGCGTGTTGTTGAAGAAACAGGAGAAGTGAGAGGTCGTCTGAAAACTCAGCAGGCGGGTCTTTATGCCCGACCCGAACCTTAACCCACGATTAAAGAAAGAAACGCCATGAACCGAACAACCCTGTTTGACGGACTGGCCGAACGCTACGGCGCGGCGGCGGAATATCCGTGGGCGAAATTCCCCGACTTTGCCGTGTTCCGCCACACGGGCAACCGCAAATGGTTCTGCCTGTATATGCCCGTGCCGTCTGAAAAACTGGGCATGGGCGAGGGCGGTCTGACGGAAATCGTCAACGTCAAATGCCGCCCCGAACACATCGGCGCATGGCGCGCGACGGCAGGCATCTTGCCCGCCTACCACATGAACAAAGAACATTGGTTGAGCATCGTATTGGCGCAAACGCCCGCAGAAAACGTGTGGCGGCTGATAGA
>CAJZEA010000164.1:0-3791 GCA_915066515.1 uncultured Neisseria sp.
GCTGAAAAAACTGGGCGAACAATTCTTCGGAAAAGACATCAGTGTTAAATAATTTTCTTGCTTCGCTGCCGTTTATGACGGAAACACGCGCCGATATGATTGTCAGCGCGTTTTTGCCTATGGTCAAAGCCGGTTTTATGGTCTCGCTGCCGCTGGCGGTGGCGTCGTTCCTGATCGGGATGGTGATTGCCATCGCCGTGGCTTTGGTGCGGATTATGCCTTCGGGCGACATCGTGCGGAAAATCCTGCTGAAACTGGTGGAAACTTATATTTCCATCATCAGGGGGACGCCGCTGCTGGTGCAGCTTGTGATTGTGTTTTACGGGCTGCCGTCCGTCGGTATTTTCATCGATCCAATTCCCGCCGCCATCATCGGCTTCTCGCTTAATGTTGGCGCATACGCTTCCGAGACCATCCGTGCGGCGATTTTGTCCGTGCCGAAAGGGCAGTGGGAAGCGGGCTTCTCCATCGGTATGACCTATATGCAGACGTTCCGCCGCATCGTCGCGCCGCAGGCGTTTCGCGTCGCCGTGCCGCCTTTGAGCAACGAGTTTATCGGCTTGTTCAAAAATACCTCGCTCGCGGCAGTGGTAACGGTAACGGAATTGTTCCGCGTCGCGCAGGAAACGGCAAACCGTACCTACGACTTCCTGCCCGTCTATATTGAAGCCGCTTTGGTTTACTGGTGTTTCTGCAAGGTTCTGTTCCTGATTCAGGCGCGCTTGGAAAAACGCTTCGACCGCTATGTCGCCAAATAAGGGGAAGCCATGATTAAAATCCGCAATATCCGCAAAACCTTCGGCGAGAACACCATTTTGCGCGGCATCGATTTGGATGTCGGCAAAGGGCAGGTAGTCGTCATCCTCGGACCTTCCGGCTCGGGTAAAACGACGTTTCTGCGCTGCTTAAACGCACTGGAAATGCCCGAAGACGGACAAATCGAGTTCGACAACGAGCGACCGCTTAAAATCGATTTTTCTAAAAAACCATCGAAGCATGACATCTTGGCTCTGCGCCGCAAATCCGGCATGGTGTTCCAACAATACAATCTTTTTCCGCATAAAACCGCGTTGGAAAACGTGATGGAAGGTCCGGTTGCCGTACAAGGAAAACCTGCCGCCCAAGCGCGCGAAGAAGCGCTGAAATTGCTGGAAAAAGTCGGCTTGGGCGACAAGGTTAACCTTTATCCCTACCAGCTTTCTGGCGGTCAGCAACAACGCGTCGGCATCGCCCGCGCATTGGCGATTCAGCCTGAGCTGATGTTGTTTGACGAACCCACTTCCGCGCTGGATCCCGAATTGGTGCAAGACGTATTGAACGCCATGAAGGAATTGGCGCAGGAAGGCTGGACGATGGTCGTCGTTACTCACGAAATCAAGTTTGCGCTGGAAGTTGCCACTACCGTCGTCGTCATGGACGGCGGCGTCATTGTAGAGCAGGGCAGTCCGAAAGAATTGTTCGAACACCCTAAACACGAACGGACGCAGAAATTCCTGCAACAAATCCGTAAGGATTCGGCAGATTATCGACATTAAGCCGTTTCGTTACATCAAAGGTCGTCTGAAAACGGACAGAGCGGGTTTCGCTCATACCGTCCGCCGTTTTCAGACGACCTTTTTCCATCATGGATTCACGTTGAAACGCTACGGCACCAACGAACGGCGACATAATGCTGTTTTCGCTATAAAATACCGCCTTTCCCATTTTTCCGCCCGTCCCTTACCATCATGATTGAAATCAAGAACCTCACCCTGCAACGCGGTTTGAAAGTCCTGCTCGACAAAGCCAACGCCACCGTCAATCCCGGTCAGCGCGTCGGTTTGATCGGTAAAAACGGGACGGGCAAATCCAGCCTGTTTGCCTTAATCAAGGGTGAAATCACTCAGGATAGCGGCGATATCTCGATTCCGAAAAATTGGCGGATTGCTTCCGTTTCCCAAGAAACGCCTGACTTGGACATCTCCGCGTTGGACTACGTTTTGCAGGGCGACGCCGAGTTGCAGGCTTTTCAGACGACCTTAGCGCAGGCGGAAGCGCAAAATGACGGCATGAAACAGGCGGAATATCATGCCAAATTGGAAGAAATCGATGCGTATACCGCGCCGGCCCGCGCGGCGAAATTGTTGAACGGACTGGGTTTTTCGCAAGAAGAACACAGCCGCCCCGTCAAATCCTTTTCCGGCGGCTGGCGTATGCGTCTGAATCTTGCGCAAGCCCTGATTTGCCGTGCCGATTTGCTCTTGCTTGACGAACCGACCAACCACTTGGATTTGGAAACCGTCTTGTGGCTGGAAAACCACCTTGCCTCTTTACCTTGCACGCAAATCATCATTTCCCACGACCGTGATTTCCTCAATGCGGCCACCACCCAAACCATTGAATTGTCCCAGCAAAAGCTCACGCAATACGGCGGCAATTACGATTTTTACCAAAACGAACGCGCGCAACGTTTGGCGCAGCAACAAGCCGCCTATGTCAAACAGCAGGCGCAAATCAAACATCTGCAATCGTTTATCGACCGCTTCAAAGCCAAAGCCACCAAAGCCGTTCAAGCGCAAAGCCGTATGAAGGCATTGGCGAAGCTCGAGCGCATCGCTCCCGCGCATCTGGACAGCGAGTTTTCCTTTGAGTTTTACAATCCCGACCATCTGCCCAATCCCTTACTGAAGCTGGAGCACGCTGATTTGGGTTACGAAGGCAAAATCGTCCTGCACGACATTACCCTGTCGCTGGAGAGTGGTGCACGCTACGGGCTATTGGGTGTCAACGGTAGCGGTAAATCTACGTTTATCAAAGCTTTAGTAGGCAAAATCGATTTGCTCTCCGGCAGCATCGTCCGTTCCGAAAAACTCAATATCGGCTATTTTGCCCAACACCAGCTCGACACCATCCGCGCCGAACAAAGCCCTGTTTGGCACATTCAGCAGCTTTCTCCCGAAGTGCGCGAACAAGAAATCCGAAATTTCCTCGGCGGCTTCAACTTTGTCGGCGATATGGCGTTGCAGAAAACCGAACCCTTTTCCGGCGGAGAAAAAGCCCGCCTCGCCCTTGCCATGATTATCTGGCAAAAACCGAATTTGCTGCTGCTTGACGAGCCGACCAACCATCTGGACTTGGATATGCGCCACGCCCTGACGCTCGCGCTGCAAAGTTTCCAAGGCGCCTTAATCGTCGTATCGCACGACCGCAGCCTGCTTGAAGCCACTACCGACAGCTTCCTCCTGATTGACAAAGGTCGTCTGAAGAACTTTGACGGCGATTTAAACGATTATCGTCAATGGCGGTTGGCGCAGGAAAACGCCACAACCGCGCCTGCCGCTTCCGCGCAAAGCCAAAACCGCAAAGACACCAAGCGTATCGAAGCACAAATCCGTCAAGAAAAAGCCCGACGCGGCAAGCCGATACAGCAGAAAATCGACAAAGCCGAAAAAGAAATGGTGCAGCTTTCTGAAATTCAAACGGCATGTGAAACATTTTTGGCACAAGAGGAAGCTTATTCGGACGAAAATAAAACAAAATTACAACAAACCCTCGCACAATTAACAGAAATTAAAGTAAAATTAACACAAATAGAAGAAAACTGGCTTTTGTGGCAGGAAGAGTTGGAGCAAATCCTGACGGAAATCGACGCAGAATTTACATAACTATAAATACTTCGCAGCGAGGGTTTCCGTACTTGCCTTCAGAAGCCGCCAAAAAATACAGTTCGGCATAGTCATTTCAGATCGTCGGACTGTATATAGTGGATTAACTTTAAATCAGGACAAGGCGACGAAGCCGCAGACAGTACA
>CAJZEA010000165.1:0-3771 GCA_915066515.1 uncultured Neisseria sp.
GCGAAGATGTCGAGGGTTTCTTTGGCGACGGCGCGTTTTTCGGGGCTGTCGGGGATATTGCTGAGGAACTGCATGGTGCGGGTGCGCATGGCGAGTTTGATTAACACAACGCGGATGTCGGTAACCATTGCCAGCAGCATTTTACGCATGGTTTCGGCTTGCTGCGCGCGCTCTTCGGAAGTGGCGAGGCTGTCCACGCGGGCGAAGTGGGTGAGCTTCTGTACTTCGTCCACACCTTTGACCAGCTCGGCGACGGTGCTGTTGCAGCGTTCGGAAACCAAGAGATTCCAATCGGGAACGTAGCGTCCGATGTCGGCAAGCAGGGTCGCGGCGACGGCATCGGAGAGCAGGTCGAGTTCGTTGACCATCTGCGCCGCGCCGAGCAAATGGTCGAGCAGCGGTTCGCCATACGGCGTGGCGGCATCGGCGGGATAGTGTTCTTTTGCCAACGACCATGCGGCGCCGATGAGGTTTTTATCGTTGTCCGGCAGCGCGGCGCAGTAGCTGTCGAACCATTCGCGCAATTCTTGCGGAGTCGCGCTTTGCGTGTCTTGAATCGGGCTGGTGGCGGTCATGATGGTGTCTTTTCGTTTCGATAAAAACAGGTTTATTGTAACAGGTTGCCAAAGGGATTTGCGGGCTGTTTTGCGGGATATTGTCTGTAAGCGGGTTGTTTCAGACGACCTTAAATGATATGGTTCGTCCGTTTGATGAACATGAAAAGGAGTATCCGATGAAGCTGTATATTTACGACCATTGCCCGTTCTGCGTGCGTGCGCGGATGGCGGCGGGGCTGTTTGGCGCGGACGTTGAAGAAGTCGTACTGGCAAACGACGACGAGGCAACACCGATCGGCATGATCGGCGCGAAACAAGTGCCCATCCTACAAAAAGAAGACGGTTCGTTTATGGGCGAGAGTTTGGACGTTGTCCGCTATCTTGACCGCGAGGGTCGTCTGAAAGATGAAACCCGCCCCGAAATCCAGGCATGGTTGGACAAAGTGGGCGAATACAACCTGAAACTCGTCCAGCCGCGCGTGATCAAACTCGGACTGCCCGAATTTGAAACGCCGGAAGCGGTAAAATATTTCACGGACAAAAAAGAGAAAAGCATCGGCAGCTTCGCCGCCAATTTGGAAAAAACCGGTCAGTATGTGCAACGGCTGAACGAAGATTTGGCGGAACTGGAAACGCTGATGGCTGAAAGCGGCGCAGGTTTGAACGGCGAAATCGGCATGGAAGACATATTGGTGTTCCCGATATTGCGCAACCTGACCGTCGTGCGCGGTGTCGAGTGGCCGCAGAAGGTTATGGACTACCTGCTGCGCATGAGCGAAGCATCGGGCGTGCCGCTGTATTTCGACCGCGCCTTGTAATAACCGAATCCGCCGGATAAAACAAACGGAAAGGTCGTCTGAAAACAGTTTTCAGACGACCTTTCCGTTTGCGCCCGCCCTACCTTCCGGGAGTGAATGGAATCAGGCGGAACAAGCATGGCGAGAAATTGTTGATGTATGACCCCGAACAGATCGGGTGATACATCAATAATTCCTAGCTGTGCTTATTGTGCGGCAGGTGCAGAAGCAGCGGCAGCGGCTGCGCCTTCAGCGGCGCTGCGTTGGTAGCCTTTGTCTTTCATACATGCATCGAACACGGCGCGGTCTTGGTTTGCACCGGAAGCTTGTTGACATTGAGCGATTGCCTCTTCAACGCTTACGCTAGGGGTTTTAGCTTCTTCAGTAGTTTTGCTGCTAGAGCAGGCACCCAGCATCAGGCTTGCAGCGGCAACGGCGATCAATAAAGTTTTCATGTCGTATATTCCTATTGTGATTGATGGTTTACAGCGCAAATTTGCGTCTGTCTCAAAACAGAGTCCCATTAGTACGATTTAGTTTCATTTACATATGAAAGTTTTCGATAAGTTTGAACTATGACAGTAAATGCCGTCAGGAAATGATAAGCGGTTTCAAAAATTTAAGGGACATAAACGCCGCCGGCATGACAATGTAAAAAATCCCCTTACCGACTCGGCAACACCGCCCAATCCCAACGCCCCGACCGCCTGCCGTTGGGCGGCGCAAGGGTTTTATGGCATAATCGCGCTTACCTTTCCATACCGCAGAGACCACATCCCCACTTCTGCGGTTTGCCGTAAACCGGCCACACACTTTGCCGGCGGCATTCTATCAAACACACAATCAAAACATCCTCCCGTTTCAGACGACCCCATGCGGCATTCCGCATCCCGTCCGGACAGAAAGATACCGCCATGAATCCATTCGCCTCACTCGGGCTTGGCAGCGAAATCGTTTCCGCGCTGACCGAACAAGGTTACGAAAACCCGACGCCCATCCAAGCCGCCGCCATCCCCAAAGCACTCGCCGGCCACGACTTGCTCGCCGCCGCCCAAACCGGCACAGGCAAAACCGCCGCCTTTATGCTGCCCAGCCTGGAACGCCTCAAACGCTACGCCACTTCCAGCACCTCGCCCGCGATGCACCCCGTGCGTATGCTGGTGTTAACCCCGACGCGCGAACTTGCCGACCAAATCGACCAAAACGTGCAGGGTTACATCAAAAACCTGCCGCTGCGGCATACCGTCCTTTTCGGCGGCGTCAACATGGACAAACAAACCGCCGACCTGCGCGCCGGCTGCGAAATTGTCGTCGCCACCGTCGGCAGGCTGCTTGACCACGTCAAACAGAAAAACATCAACTTAAACAAAGTCGAAATCGTCGTCCTCGACGAAGCCGACCGTATGTTGGATATGGGTTTCATCGACGACATTCGCAAAATCATGCAGATGCTGCCCAAACCACGCCAAACCCTGCTCTTTTCCGCAACCTTCGCGCCCCCCATCCGCAAGCTCGCCAAAGACTTCATGAACGCGCCCGAAATCGTCGAAGTCGCCGCGCAAAACACCACCAGCGCCAATGTCGAGCAGCACATCATCGCTGTTGACGCGCTCAAAAAACGCAATCTTTTAGAGCGGCTGATTGTCGATTTGCAGATGAACCAAGTCATCGTATTCTGCAAAACCAAACAAAGCGTCGACCAAGTCACCCGCGACCTCGTGCGCCGCAACCTTGCCGCCCAATCCATCCACGGCGACAAGTCCCAACAAAGCCGCCTCGAAACCCTCAACGCCTTCAAAGAAGGCAGCCTGCGCGTCCTCGTCGCCACCGACGTCGCCGCACGCGGCCTGGACATCGCCGAGCTGCCCTTCGTCATCAACTACGAATTGCCGACCCAGCCCGAAGACTACGTCCACCGCATCGGACGCACCGGCAGGGCGGGCGCGGACGGCGTCGCCATTTCCCTGATGGACAAAACCGAGCAGAAAATGTTTGAAGCCATCAAGGAGCTGACCGGCAACGACTTGGCAGTTGAACGCATCGAAGGCTTCGAACCAAACTGGTGGGGCGCGGACGCTGACGGCGATGCCTCTGCAGACACCCAAGCCGCCCCGACCCGCAGCCGCGGCAGCGACAGAAACCGTTCCGAACGAAACAACCGCGGCGAACGCAATGAACGTAACGACCGCGGCGACAAACCCCAAAAAGCCGACAAAACCGATCCCGGCGCCGCCTGCGGCACCATCGCCGGACGCAGCCGCCGCAGCCGCAGGGAACGCCAACCCTGCGCCCTGCTGCAACCCAATTTCGGCGCAAAATAAAGCCGGTTTCCCATAAAACCAGAAAGGTCGTCTGAAAAAGATTGAACTGCCCCCCAAAAGTTGGACATCCCCTCCAACTCACAAGGTGCAGTTTTT
>CAJZEA010000166.1:0-3742 GCA_915066515.1 uncultured Neisseria sp.
TGTACTGTCTGCGGCTTCGTCGCCTTGTCCTGATTTAAAGTTAATCCACTATATTGATTATGGCATGGGCGGGCATGGATGTGCGGATTGGGGTTTCAGACGACCTCTTTGGCGACCAGCCAGCCTACGCCGCGTACGTTTTGGATGTGTTCTTTGCCGAGCTTTTTGCGCAGGGCGTGGATGAGGAAATCGACGGCGTTGCTTTCGACTTCTTCGCCCCAGCCGTAGATTTTGTCTTCAAGGTCGCTGCGGGAGAGGATGATGCCGGGACGCATCATCAGGGCTTGGAGGACGGCAAATTCTTTGTTGCTCAGGAGGACGGGTTTGTCTTGTCCTTTGACTTCGACTTGGTAGGTGGCGGGGTTGAGGGTGAGCGCGCCGTTGGTCAGCAGGGTTTGGCTGTGGCCGCTGTGGCGGCGCAGGACGGCGCGCATACGGGCTTGCAGCTCCGCCATGTCGAAGGGTTTGACGATGTAGTCGTCGGCGCCGCCGTCCAGTCCGTTGAGGCGGCTGTGGAGGTCGTCGCGGGCGGTAACGATGAGGACGGGGGTTTGGCTACCTTCGTGTCGGATTTGGGTGAGGACGTCCAACCCGTCTTTGCCGGGCAGTCCGAGGTCGAGCAGCAGCAAGTCGTAGTTCTGCGCCTGAAGGGCGGTAGAAACTTGGCTGCCGTTTTTGACCCAATCGACAGCGTAGCCGCTGTCTTTGAGGTTGGCGGCTACGGCTTGGGCAATCATGTTGTCGTCTTCTGCAAGCAATACGCGCATGGTGTTCTCCTTAATCAGCGGGAAGGATAGCAGGGGAAAATTAGGAGGGGTTTAGCGGTAGGTCGTCTGAAAGGGGCGGCTGGTTTTCAGACGACCTTTTGTTGCTTTTCCGTACTTGATTGGGTTTCCTTCGGCGTGGGTTCTGCCGGGTATGATGGACATTTTCTTCTAAAGGAATACTGCACTTGAATGGTCTGCCGATTTTGCCAAAAGGTCGTCTGAAAACCCCGATTCCGTTTTCAGACGACCTTTTGTCTTTACAGCAACACAATATCGTATTGTTCCTGCGTGTAGGCGGTTTCGACTGCCAGCGAAATCGGTTTGCCGATAAAGTCGATGAGCATCGCCAGCGATTGCGATTCTTCGTCGAGGAAGAGGTCGATGACGTTGGGCGCGGCGAGGATACGGAAGGACTGCACGTCGTAACGGCGGGCTTCGCGGACGATTTCGCGCTGGATTTCGTAGCAGATGGTCTGCGGCGTTTTCAGACGACCCCTGCCTTGGCAGGACGGGCAGGGTTCGCAGAGGATTTGGCTGAGATTTTCGCGCGAACGTTTGCGGGTCAGCTCGACCAAACCCAAGCTGGTGAAGCCGTTGAGGGTAACGCGGGTGCGGTCGAAGGCGAGGGCTTTGGCAAGTTCTTGCAACACGGCTTCGCGGTGCGCTTCCTGCGCCATGTCGATGAAGTCGATGATGATGATGCCGCCAAGGTTGCGCAACCGTAATTCGCGGGCGATGGTGTGGCAGGCTTCGAGGTTGGTGCGGAAGATGGTTTCGTCGAAGTTGCGCGCGCCGACGAAGCCGCCGGTGTTCACGTCTATCGTGGTCATGGCTTCGGTGGACTCGATGATCAGGTAGCTGCCGAAGTTGAGGTTGACGCGCGGTTGCAGGGCGCGGCTGATTTCCTGTTCGACGTTGTGGGTTTCAAACAGCGGGCGTTCGCCTTTGAACAGCTCTATCTTGCCCAATGCGCCGTGGACGTATTGCTCGGCGAAACGGGTCATGCGGCGGTGGTTTTCGGTTGAATCGACGAGGATTTTCTGCGTGTCGAGGCTGAACATGTCGCGCAACACGCGCAGGCTCAAAGGCAAATCCTGATACAGCAGGGTTTCCGGTGGCTGGGTTTTCGCTTGTTCTTGAATGTGTTCCCACACTTTGGTCAGGTAGTGGATGTCGGACAAAAGCTGCTCGTCAGTGGCGTTTTCGGCGTTGGTGCGGATAATATAGCCGTGGCACGCGTCTTCGGGCAATAGATTAGTCAGGCGTTCGCGCAGGCTGTTGCGTTCGGCATCGTCTTCGATGCGCTGGGAAATGCCGATGTGGTCTTCCTGCGGAAGGTGGACGAGGAAACGCCCCGCTAACGAAATTTGAGTGGAAAGGCGCGCACCTTTGGTGTTAATCGGGTCTTTGATGACCTGCACCAAAACCGACTGCCCTTCAAACAGCATATGCTCGATACGTTGGGTTTCGTCGGGGTTGCGGCGTTGTTCGAGGACATCGACGATGTGCAGAAACGCAGCGCGTTCCAAACCGATGTCGATGAACGCACTCTGCATGCCGGGCAACACGCGGCGTACTACGCCCAGATAAATATTGCCGACCAAGCTGTGGCCGCTGTTGCGCTCTATATGCAGTTCGCAGATATTGTTTTCTTCCAACACCGCCACGCGCGTTTCCTGCGGCGTAATGTTGACGAGCACAGTTTCGGGCGGACGGACGGCGTCCTTCGGGATAGGGATTCCTGAAAGCATGGTTTTAGTTCCTAATTTTTAATAAGAAAAATAGTAGATTAAATTTGAACCAGACTGATGCTGCCCAAACCTGAAAATAATCGGCTGATTGTGTTGCTGTTCTGACTCAAATTTAATCTACCATCCGCTTGCTGTCGGTTTCGTGGAAAACAAATGACAAAAGCGGTTCGGATTGCCGTTTATCATACTTTAAAAACGGCGTTTTGGCACATGGGCGGCAGGCAGCCCTCACGCCCCGAAAACAAAGATTCAGGCAAAATAGCCGATTTCAAGTATTGTAAAATAAACCATATGCCCATATAGTGAACCCCATTAGAACTCTGAAAACAATCATGCAAACCGTTACGATGTATACAGGCGCATTCTGCCCCTACTGCACCATGGCTAAAAAGCTGCTGCATTCGCTGGGCGTCGCCGAAATCAACGAAATCCGCGTCGACCGCAGCCCCGAAGCCTTTGCCGAGATGCAGCAGCTTTCAGGGCAGCGCAGCATACCGCAAATTTTCATCGGCGATACCCACGTCGGCGGCTTCACCGATTTGTACGGCCTGCACCGCGAAGGCAGGCTGGATTCTTTATTAAACCCGTAACTTTAAACCCAACTAGGAAAACAAAATGAGCGAAGAATTGCAACCCGTATTCAGCATCGAACGCCTGTTCGTCAAAGACCTGTCTTTGGAAGTGCCCAATGCCCCCCAAATCTTTTTGGAACAAGGCGAGCCTGAAGTCGATATGCGCGTTTCCACCAACAGTGAGAAGCTGGAAGACGGCTACTACAACGTTGACGTAACCGTTACCGTAACCGCCAAACTCAACGCCGAACGCACCATGTTCCTCAACGAAGTAACCCAAAGCGGCATCTTCCGTCTGGAAAACATCCCTGAAGAGGACGTTCAACTGCTCTTAGGCGTAGCCTGCCCGAACATCCTCTTCCCTTACGCACGCGAAGCCATTTCCACCAGCGTAACCCGCGCCGGCTTCCCGCCCGTACTGCTCGCTCCGATCAACTTCGAAGCCATGTACCAGCAACAACAAGAAGGCAACGCATAATCCGCGTTCCCTGTATGTCAAAAGGTCGTCTGAAAAATGTTTCAGACGACCTTTTTGTATGGCGGATTTCAATAACACGATACTTTGTTTGCCCGTTATAGTGGCTTAACTTTAAACCGGCACGGCGTTGCCTCGCCTTAGCTCAAAGAGAACGATTCTCTAAGGTGCTGAAGC
>CAJZEA010000167.1:0-3734 GCA_915066515.1 uncultured Neisseria sp.
CGAAATTGTCCGGCAGTTTTTTATCCATGCGGCGCACGAATTCTGCGGCTTCGGCGGGATATTTGGCTTGGTATTGCGCAAACAGCTCGTTCCATTCCGCTTCCAATTTCGCGCCTTGTTCTTTCGCGCTCCATGCATCGTAAATTTCTTGCGGAATTTCAAAGGCGGGGTAAGCCCAGCCCAGATGTTTGCGCGTGGCTTCGATTTCGTCCGCGCCCAAAGGTGCGCCGTGGGTTTTGTGGCTGCCTTCTTTGTTGGCGCTGCCTTTGCCGATTAAGGTTTTGCAGCAGATGAGGGACGGTTTGCCGGTTTCGGCGCGGGCAGCTTCGATGGCGGCTTGAATGGCGGCGGTGTCGTGGCCGTTTACGTTGGGAACGACGTGCCAGCCGTAGCTTTCAAAGCGTTGCGGGATGTTTTCGGTAAACCAGCCGTCCACTTTGCCGTCGATGGAAATATTGTTGTCATCATACAAAACAATCAGTTTGCCCAAGCCCAAGGTGCCGGCGAGCGAACAGGCTTCGTGCGATACGCCTTCCATCAGGCAGCCGTCGCCCATGAAGACATAGGTGTAGTGATCGACGATGTTCAAACCGTCTTTATTAAATTCGGCGGCCAGGATTTTTTCCGCCAATGCCATACCTACTGCGTTGGCAATGCCTTGTCCCAACGGGCCGGTCGTGGTTTCCACGCCGTCGGTGTAGCCGTATTCGGGGTGGCCGGGGGTTTTGCTGTGCAGTTGGCGGAAGTTTTTCAGGTCTTCAATGCTCAGGTTGTAGCCGGTCAGGTGCAGCAGGCTGTACAACAGCATGGACGCGTGACCGTTGGAAAGGATGAAGCGGTCGCGGTTGTAGAATTTGGGGTTGGCGGGATTGTGGTGAAGGAATTTCGTCCACAATACTTCCGCCATTTCCGCCATACCCATGGGCGCGCCGGGGTGGCCGGAATTGGCTTTTTGAACGGCATCGGCCGAGAGGAAACGGATTGCGTTTGCCAGTTGAGACATTTTGTACCTTCCTTGCTGTATTGGTTTGAAACGGTAACGGTAAAGAAAATTCCGTTGATTATCGCCCGATTCGGGCAGGCTTTCAAGGATGCGGGCGTCTTTCAGACGACCTTTCCGTCTATCAGAAGGACAACTTCAAACCGGTACGGCATCGGTTTCGCGTTGTCCTGTTTTAAAAGTTGTCCGCATAAGGGGTCGTCTGAAACAGGCAAAGCAGATGAGATTAACTGTTATTCCGTTTTGAAACAGTAGTTTATAAATTTTTATCAGAGATATAGTGATTCGCTATAAGCATAGCGTCATCGGTTATATGCAACTGCTTGAATATCGCTGATTTCAGACTTGGGCAACGGAAAAATCAAAACGGGTGGCATATAAAAGCCAAGTAGGGCTTTTTGCTTTGGTCAAGTTCAAATGATATGATTCCGACGCATATAAAAGGTCGTCTGAAAAACCAATCAAACCAGTAATCAGAATAAAAGACCTGCGCGCAAACACACGAAGGAACACTGAAAAATGTCAACAGAAAACCAAGCCGAAAACGCTGTGTCAGAAGAAAAAAACGCTGCCCCGAAAGAGCAATCCGAGAAACCGGCAAAAACCGCTCCACCCAAACCCTCAAAACCCAAATCCAGCGTCATCCAAATCCATCCCGAAGGCGAACGCATCCATCCGAAAAAAGCGGAAGGGCGGTTCGCCAAATTGCGTATAGCCGCCGTATTGGCGACGCAGTTTGTGTTTTATGTGATTCCGTGGTTCAACTGGAGCGACCGTCAGGCGGTACTCTTCAATATTCCGGACCGGCATTTCTTCATTTTCGGGCTGTCGCTGGGTATGGGCGACTTGATTTACCTTGCCCTGCTGCTGATGATTTGTGCTTTCGGGCTGTTTTGGTGGACGACGATTGCCGGACGCTTGTGGTGCGGCTATTCCTGCCCGCAGACGGTTTACACCGAAATCATGCTGTGGATCGACAACTTGGTCGAAGGCGACCGCAACAAACGCCTGAAGCTGGAAAAATCGCCGTGGAATTTCACTAAAATCCGTATTAAAGCAACTAAAGCTCTGCTGATTTTTCTTGTCTGCGCGTGGACAGGCATTACCTTTGCGGGCTGGTTTGTCCCGATCCGCCAGTTCGTTCCCGACTTGTTTGCCGGAGTGGCAGGCGGCGGCGCAATGTTTGCCGCAGCGTTTTACGGCTTCATGACCTTCTTCTTTGCCCACGTTATGCGCGAGAAAGTGTGCCTGCATATGTGTCCGTATGCACGCTTCCAAAGCGCGATGTTCGACAAAGACACGCTGATTATTTCTTACGATACCGAACGCGGCGAACCGCGCGGCGCGCGCAAGAAAACCGCCAACAAAGAAGACAGCGGATTGGGCGACTGCATCAACTGCACCATGTGCGTACAGGTCTGTCCCGTCGGTATCGATATCCGCGACGGTTTGCAGTATCAATGTATCGGCTGTGCGGCGTGTATTGATGCCTGCGACGAAATCATGGATAAAATGGGTTATCCGCGCGGTTTGATACGCTATACGACCGAAGGCGCGTTGGAACACGAATATCCTGAAAGCGACATCAAAAAACGCTTGAAACGTCCGCGTGTGGCGGGATACGGCGCTGTTTTGCTGGTGGTTATTATTGCTTTCTTGGTCGGACTTTCCACCCGCAAAATGGTCGAAGTCGATATTTTGAAAGACCGCGGCGTGATGGTGCGCGAAAACAGCAAAGGTTGGCTGGAAAACGCATACAACCTGCGCATTATCAACAATAGTGAAAACGAACAAGTGATGACTGCGGCAGTCAAAGGCTTTGAAGAAATTGCCCTGACCGGATTGCCGGAAGGCGGCGTGAAAATCGCACCGCGCCAAACGTTGACCATCCCTGTCCAAGTTTCCACCATTCCCGAATACGCCGACAAGGGCAGCCATCCGATTGAGTTTACCTTCACTTATCGCGAAACCGGCAAAGCAGATGGCAAACCTACTATCTTGGAAGAAGAAGCAACCTTTATCGGAGAATAAAACGTGTCCGAGCAAAAACAAGTCAAACCTTGGTACAAACACATTTGGCCGTGGGTGTTGATGGCGGGTCCTATTTTCGTCGTGATTGCCAGTGTCGCCATGTTCTTCGTCGCCAAAGAACATGCAACCGATTTGGTAACGGACGACTATTACAAAGACGGCAAACACATCGACATCCAGCTTCACCGCGATGAAGAGGCAGTGAAGCGGCATATGCAGGTGCAAGTGCTGATCAGTCCGGATAAGGATGCGGCCAAAGTGTTTGTCAGTGGGGAATTCGATCCCAAGCAGCCTTTGAATCTCCTTTTGATGCACCCGACTAAAAAATCGGAAGACCAAACCGTCAAATTGCACCCCGTCAGTGCGGAAATCCAAAACGGTCGTATGGAGTATGAAGCGACTTTCAAACCCCTGCCGCCGACCAACCACTGGTATCTGCGCGTGGAAGATACCTCGGGTGTTTGGCGGGTGGAGGATAAATGGATAGTCAGTCAAGGCAATGCAATCAATCTGACCCCTATGAACAAGTTGTTTGAGAACGCCAATCAGAAGCCGAAAGATTCAGGACAATAGTTTGACAGGCTCAAAAGGTCGTCTGAAAAATTTCAGACGACCTTCATGTTGTAAGGTTTGTGATGATGTTGGTGCAAATATAGTGGATTAACTTTAAACCAGTACGGCGTTGCCTCGCCTTAGCTCAAAG
>CAJZEA010000168.1:0-3676 GCA_915066515.1 uncultured Neisseria sp.
CGTCTTGGATTTTAAAGCGCATCAGGTGTTCGCGGTCGGGCGAACGGTTGCCTTTGCGGGTGCGCGAGTGCGAAGTGAGCGCGTAGATAAAGCCTTCATCGTCGCGCGCCAATGCTTCCAAGTCGCTCAGGCGGCGTTTGAAGCCGGTAATCACGCGTGTATCCAAGGCTTCGTCTTCGATAAATCTGCCGGACGGATCGATGCTGACGATGCTGAATGCGTGGTTCGGTTCGTCTTCGGCAATCAGCAGTTTGCCGTCGGGAAGCTGTTGCACGGCGGATGGTTCATACACGCCGTTGAACATATTAATACCCAAAGAGCGCAGCTCTGCCGCATTATTGGCGGGCTGTGTCAGCAGCGAAGGCAGCGTCTTCACGCCGATAAACGCCGCCAGTGAAGCCAAAAGCCCCCAACGGAATACGGCATAGGACAAGTTGATGTATTTGAACTGTTTGTCCGCCAGCAGGCCCAGCCAGTAAAGATGATCACTCATCTTTTGATAGACTTGTTTGCGGTCACCCATAATCTCTTGCATCATTTCCCAATATTGGTCTTTTTGCACCTTTACACGGTCTTCGTAAATCAGGATATTGGGCTGGCTGCCGCTGAAAAAGCGCGTTTGGGTGCTGCTGAGGCGGGTTCTCAAATCACGCAGTTTGGCGCGCCCGCGGAAGAAATCCTTCACCCAAGCACGCGCCGCCTGCATTTTGCCGATACGTTCAGGCGAAGCGGACAGCAGCGCAAACACGATGGACGCGGCGGCGGTAATCATAAACGTACTCGCCGGAATCAGAAATTCGGGTGACGATGAAAAAATAAATGCGCCCGAAATCATCAGCGCAGACACGATAAAACCATTCAGCGAAATCATAATGTTCGCCTTGGTCGCCGCCAGCGCGAGCAGCTCCATCTCCGAACGCACGGCGTTGCGGAACATGGTTTCCACGCCTTTGTTCGTACCCAAAAGATCGGAGGGCGGCACATCGGCAGCTTGTTTTTTCTTCTTCGCCTTGTCTTTTTTGTCTTTCTTTTTCTTTTTGGGCTTTTCAGACGACGTCTCAACGCTTTCAAGGATGATGTTATCCGTCACGGCCTCTTCGGCATTGCTGTCTTGTCGATGGTCTGCCGTTTCAGACTCCGCAGCTTCTTCAACTTTTAAAGTTTCTTCAGCTTTCACGGCTTCTTCAATGTTTACAGCTTCTTCAGTTTTTAAATTTTCTTCACCCTTAGCAAACGCTTCTTCTGAGTCTTCCCAAACTTCGGAAACAGGCTGCGGCGCATCGGGATCGGGTCGTTCGAAAGGTTTCTCCCAGTCAGAAACCGTATTTTGCGGCTCTTGCCCTTTTTTATTTTTATCGTGGAAATCCATGTTTATCCTCCGTTTGAGTGAATCAATTTAAATGGAAAGGGAAAAGCGTTTTTTAGTTCCTCTGATTCGGGGAATTTACACAACGTCATACATTATCGATAAAAACATTACACTTCTTGGGATAATCATGTTTGTAATGATGAAGTCGGCAATCCAAGTTCCCCCTTCAACAAAAACTGCCGCCAAACGGGCAGTTTGCGGCAGTTGTAACGCATCGTTTATCAGTAGTCGATACGCTCTTTGATGATTCTCAAGTCGGGGTAAGACAATTTGATGTCGTATTCGCGTCCGCCTTTGTAGGCTTCTACGTCCAATACAGGTCTGCCGCGATAGTCGTCGGCATCGATGTCGTGAACGCGATAGCCGCGTTGCTCAAGCATTCTGATGGCTTTGGCACGGTTTTGTTCAAAATTTTTGTCGCTGTAAATTTGGTGTTCGATGTAATCGTTGGCACCTGCGACAGCAGCGGATAAAGCGACGATGGCGGTCAATAATAATTTTTTCATGTTCGACTTCCTTTCGAAATGTGTCATTGGGGTTTTGATGGGTGTATTTAAACACGGCAAAATTAGCAGTCATTTAGCACTTCGTTAAACGTAGTAAAGGTCGTCTGAAACGTTTCAGACGACCTTTTGTTGCTTCTTTCCGTCATTTCCTTTATCCGTTTATCAGATAACGATTGCATAAATTCAGCGTGTCATGATACCGTTCAAAAATATGACTATCAGGAGTTTTTCATGTCCGAGCAACAAAAATACTTTTCTACCCAAGACGGCACTTCGCTTTTCTACCGCTACCGACCCGCTGCCGACGGTTCGGCCGATAAAGCCATCGTGCTGTTCCACCGCGGTCACGAGCATTCCGGCCGGATGATGTTTGTTGCCGACGAACTCGGTTTTGATGATTTTGCCTATTTCGCATGGGACGCGCGCGGTCATGGCCACAGCCCCGGCGAACGCGGCGACAGCCCCAGTATCGGTACTTCCGTTGCCGATGTGGACGACTTTATCCGCCACATCCAAAACGAATACGGCATCAAGCCTGAAAACATCTGCGTGATCGCGCAAAGCGTCGGCGCGGTATTGGTGTCCACTTGGCTGCACGACTACGCGCCGAAAATCCGCTGTGCCGTATTGGCATCGCCCGCATTCAAAGTCAAACTCTACGTCCCTTTTGCCCGCACTGGCCTGAAAATCATGCAGAAATGGCGCGGCAATTTCTTTGTCAACAGCTACGTCAAAGCCCACTACCTGACGCACAACCAAGAGCGCCAAACCAGCTACGACAACGATCCGCTCATCGCCCGCGCCATTTCCGTGCGCATCCTGCTCGGTTTGTATGAGGCTGCCGAACGTGTCGTCGCCGATGCGCAGGCGATTACCACGCCCTTGCAGCTTTTGATTTCAGGCAGCGACTGGGTTGTTCATCATAAACCGCAACACGATTTCTACAACCGCTTGGGCAGCCGCATCAAAGAGCGCCATATTCTGCCCGGTTTCTATCACGATACATTGGGCGAGCAAAACCGCGAAATCGCCTTTGTCGAAATGCGCCGCTTTATCCGCGAACGTTTCAATCAGCCTTTATATCAAGTCGATTTGACCCAAGCCCACTTGCACGGCGAAAGCCGTCGTGAAGCTGACGAGCTGGCTACGCCTTTGCCTATTTGTTCGCCGCGCGGCGCATTCTGGGCGGTTTACCGTGCCTCCCTAGACCTCGGTGCGCGCTGGAGCGAAGGTTTGAAAATCGGTAAGGAAACCGGCTACGACTCCGGTAGCACGCTCGATTATGTGTACCGCAACCAGCCGCAGGGCAGTAACGCCTTTGGTGTGGCGGTGGACAAACACTATCTCAACGCCATCGGCTGGCGCGGCATCCGCCAACGCAAAACCAATATCGGCAAAGCGATTCAGGCGGCCTCTGCCAAGCTGCGCGAAGCGGGCAAACCGGTACACGTTCTCGATATTGCCTCGGGACACGGCCGCTATGTGCTCGACGCGCTGACTGCCGACACGCTGCCCGATTCCGTGCGCCTGCGCGATTACAGCCCGATTAACGTTGAAGCCGGACGTAAGCTGATTGCCGAACGCGGTCTGCAAGACACGGTTACCTTCGACGAAGTCAATGCCTACGACCGCGCCAATTATCAGGATTTGCAGCCCCGTCCTACGCTGGGCATCGTTTCCGGCCTGCATGAATTGTTTGCCGATAACGATTTGATTTTGAACTCGCTCTACGGCTTCAGCGAAGCCATTGAAACCGGCGGCTACCTGATTTACACCGGCCAGCCTTGGCATCCGCAACTGG